>JAIYCN010000120.1 GCA_027487995.1 Rubrivivax sp.
CATCAACATGTACCGCTATGACGATGGCGACGTGTTCAACCGACACACCGATGGCGACTGGCCGGGCTACAGCCTCAGTGAGGACCGCCGCGGGATGCTGGAGTGGCCCTCGTCGATCCGTTCATGCCTGACGATGCTGCTCTACCTCAACGGGCCGCAGGACGGCGTGCAGGGCGGCAACACGCGCCTGTACCGGCGCGACGGGACCTTCGTGGATGTGACGCCCGCCAAAGGCTCAGCCTTGTTCTTCCGGCATGGCTTTGGAATGGAGTCGGTGGTGCATGTGGGCATGCCGGTGAGTGGGGACGTGCCCAAGTACGTGGCGCGCATCAACGTGATGTACGCCTGAACACGCGCGGCTCACACGGCGACGAGATAGTCCGGTGAGCACAACACCAGATGCACGGCCGCGTGCACGCGCTGCCGCTGCTGGGCCGCGGTGCTGGCCGGCATGGTGCGCAGGGCCTGGGTGATGAGGGCCCGGCTATCGGCGCTCAGCGTGGAGGCGCACAGGTACAGGTCCAGGTGGTCCACCAGGGCCTCGGGGTTGGTGGCCACGGCCAGTTCACGGCTGTAGTCGGGCCGCACATCGGCCACGCCGGACGCCACGAACTGCTGCGCGAAGTTGATCCAGCCGATCACCGAGCTTTCGTGGGTCATCTGGAATTCCGGGGCCTGCAGGCTGCGC
Organism: Rubrivivax sp.; assembly: GCA_027487995.1. Classification (GTDB taxonomy): domain Bacteria; phylum Pseudomonadota; class Gammaproteobacteria; order Burkholderiales; family Burkholderiaceae_C; genus RFTU01. Next base: position 689 of record JAIYCN010000120.1, read on the forward strand.
TCGGCCAATTCGGAATTCGGCGGGATGTACCCTGGGCGGAAGAAGTTGAAGACCGAGGGCGCACGCAAGGGGCTCTGCCCCAGCCGCACCGCGGGGTTGATGGTGGCGCCCACCGCCCATTGCCCGTTCTGCGAGGTGGCGTTGAAGGTACGCGCCCACTGAACAAAACGTTCAACCGGCTCGCGCAGTCGCCCGGCCTTTTGTTCATGAGGATTCGGGTCACGCCATGCCTCGGGGTCCAGAAGCACCGCGCGCACCACTGCAGCCAAGTCACCCCGCACCCCTTGCCCGTTGTCGGCAAAGGTGCGGGCCACACGGGTCACGTAGGCCGGGCTGGGGTTGCTGGTGACCAGGCGCTGAATGAGCTGCCGGCCCATGAAAGGGCCAACATTGGGATGCGCGGCGATCACATCCAAGGCCTGTTTAAGGGCCTGCGGGCCGGGCGTGCCGGCCGGGACGGTGTGGCCCAGGAAACGCTTCTCCCCCGGTTCATGTCGGGTGGCGGTGAAGCTCATGGGCCTCATCGTCCAGTCGTGGCGGTTGCGGTCGTAGCGGTCAAAGTTCCAGCCGGTGAACACGCGCGCCAGACCAGCCACCGTGTCCTGGGTGTAGGTCTCGATGGGTTGACCGCGCCAGTTGGTTCGCGGACGACCGTCTTCCCTCAATTCCAACAGGCCGATGGAGAACAGCTGCAGCACCTCGCGCGCGTAGTTCTCATCCGGCACGCGGCCTGTGGTGCGGTCCCCAAGACGGTTGCCCCGCATGTTGAGATACAGCCCCATGGCCGGGGACAGCGTGACCGCCTCCAGCAGATCGCGGTAGCGGCCAAAGGCGTGGGTCTCCAGCAGGTCCATGTAGTGCGCGGCCACCAATCCGCGCCAGGGCACCGGCAAGCCGGGGATGGAGACCACAAAGATTTCCGACAAGGCCATGGCCACGCGCTGGCGCAGCACATCGGGGCCTGCAATCAACTGCCGCCACAGGGTGTTGTCGATGCCCTGGAAGTTGTTGCGAAACCGCTCGTCTCCGTAGCCGTTCTCCAGCATCCAGGCCACATGCCCGGTGGCGCGCGGCGCGGCAATCTGCTCGTCGATCCAGGCCGCAGGCCCGACGGCCTGTACGCGAGCCACCAGGTCCGGCGTGGCGGCAAAGGCCGCTTGGGACAGAAAGCGGGAGGCCTGCGGCGCACTCAGGGGTGCAGTGGTTACCCGGCCTTCAAGTTCAGGGCCTGCAGGGCCCAGGACGGCACAGCCCGAGGCCAAAGCAGCGGTGACGGCGGAGCCCGCAACCAACACCCCGGAGGCCGCGGGGTCCACTTCTGCCGATGGTCGTGGCTCGCGATTCGGAACGGCCGCGGCGCCGGTGGGGCTCGGAGCCACCACGTTCACGCCCCGCGCATCAGGCCCAGGTTGCGCACGCTGTAGTTGCCGATGTTGGGCACCACCAGCGGCAGGTCACTGTTGTTCACGCCCATCCAGGTGGCCAGCGTGGCGGCCAGTTGGTCCACGGCCAACGTGGGCAGAAGGCGGCCTTGCCCCACGTCATCCGGGCCATTGACGGCCACCTCGGGCAGGCGACCGTAGAAGCGCCCGCCTTGCACCGCACCGCCCAGTATGAAGTGATGGCTGCCCCAGCCATGGTCACTTCCGTCGCCGTTCGAACTGAGCGTGCGGCCGAAGTCGCTGGCGGTGAAGGTGGTCACCTTGTTGGCCACACCGAGTTCGCCCATGGCGGCGTGGAAGGACTTGAGTGATTCGCCGATCTGCGAGAGCAGTCCGGGGTGATTGGTGAGCAGGAAGTCGTGCAGGTCAAAGCCGCCCAGCGAAACGAAGAAGACCTGGCGCTTGACGGAGAGTTGATCGCGCGCCGCAATCATGCGCGCCACCATCTGCAACTGCTGCGACAGGGTTCCGTTGGGGAAGATGGTCTGGATCGGCCGCGTGGTGGCCAATGCGGTGGAAAGAGTGGCCTGCGCCTCAATGGCGCGTGACGTGACACGGGTGTATTCGGCACGCATGAGATGCGGGTGCGGCGCCGTCACCAACTGCCGCAGTGCGTTGCTGCACGCCTGTGAGCCGAACAGCGGTGCGGCCAGCGCACGCAAGGCCACCGCACCGGTGGTGCTCACCTGGTACTGCACCGCTTCGCGCCCACTCATGTAGACCGCATTGCCGCTGGCATTCACGCAGGTGAAGGTCGTCTTGCCATTGCCCGACAGGAACAGGTCGCCCATGCGGCCACCCCAGCCGGAGGTCGCGCCTTCGGGGTTGGAGCTTTGCCACACGGACTGCTGGTCGTTGTGCGAGAACAGCTTGGGTGGCAGGGGCACATTGGCCGCGGTGTACTGGGCCTTGGTGGTGGGCTGGATGAGCGTGCCGATGTTCAGCAGGATGCCCAGGTCACCGCCTTCAAACAGGGGCTTGAGCGAGCCAAGCTCCGGCGCCAAGGCCACCTGCCGAGACAGGTCCAACCCATTGCCCGGGGCTGCAGCCGTGCCGGCACCGGTGCCAACAGGCAAGGCCGTGGCGGCCACCGCGTCGCGCTGAAGCGCAATGCCGGTGCGAATGCGCTGGTAGTTGGCGTAGCTGACCGTGTCGAAGGGCACCAGCGAGTTGTAGTGGTCGTTGCCGCCGTACAGGAAGACACAGACCAGGGCCTTGTAGTCCGTGGCGCTGGTGGACTGTGCCGCCGCCTCGGACATGGCCGCCAAGTTCAGGGCCCAGGGTGCGGCCGCACCGGCCAGGCCCAGTTGGCCCAGTCGCTGGACGAAGGCGCGGCGGCTGCTGCGGTTGAAGTCAGTCATGGGAAGCCTTCATCGGTTCACACCTGCACCAAGTATTCAGGGCTGGCCAGCACCAGCAGCACAGCCGCGTTCACACGGTTGCGCCGGCCAGCGTCGGTGGTGGCGGCAATGGTGCCCACGGCCTGGGTGATGAGGTTGACGTTGGCCGCGGACAGGCTGCCCGCCGCCAGAAGGCGCACCACCCGCTGCACGAGCGCGGCCGGGTCACCGGCCAGCGCCATTTCAGCGTCGTGGTTGGGCCGCGTCTCACCCACGCCCGAGGCCACGAAGGTCTGCGCAAAGTTCAGCCACCCAATGGTGCTGGATTCGTCGGTGAGCTCGAACTCAGGCGCGGTGATGCCTTGGCGCCCCAGTTCGGAATTCGGCGGCACATAGCCCGGCCGGAAGAAGTTGAAGACCGAGGGCGAGCGCAACGGACTTTGCGCCAGGCGCGTGGAGGGGTCGCTGAGGATGCCGATGTTCCACAGGTCGGTGGACGAGGACAGGCCGAAGGTGCGCGCCCACTGGATGAAGCGCACCATGGGCTCGGCCAGGCGACCGCGGGCGGTGTCACCGGGCACCGGGTCACGCCGCGCTTCGTCGTCCAGCAGGATGGCCTTGACGACGGCCTTGAAGTCGCCGCGGGCACCTGCGCCGTTGTTGTTGAAAACCGACGCCACGCGGCCCACATAGGCCGGGCTGGGGTTGCTGGTGACCAGGCGCTGGATGAGCTGGCGCGAAATGAAGGGCGCCACATTGGAATGCCCGGCAATCGCGTTCAGCGCCATCTCCAGGGCTTGCGGGGCCGGGATGCCCGCGGCGATGGGCATGCCCAATGCGGTCTTGGCGGTGTTGTCGTAGCGCGCGGCGAGGTTGACCATGGGCCGGCGCGTGTACCCAGGCTCGGTGCGGTTCAAGCCATCGAATTCCCAACCCGTGAACACGCGGGCCAGTTCGGCAATCGTCTGCTGGGTGTAGGTGTCCTGCGCGCGGCCACCCTTGAGAGTGCCGTCCATCTCCAGCTCCTGCAGGCCGATGGAGAAGAGCTGCAGCACCTCGCGCGCGTAGTTCTCATCGGGCAGGCGGCCACGGGTGGGGTCGGCCTTCTGGTTGCCGCGCATGTTCAAGTACACGCCCATGGCCGGGGACAG
>JAIYCN010000378.1 GCA_027487995.1 Rubrivivax sp.
GGCGGTTTTGCCCGAAGAAGCCCGCCCCCTCCCGCACGAGGAAGTACGTGATCAGCGCCAGCACCACGACCGCCACCACGGCGTTGCCGCCGAAGAACGCGCGGATCGCGTCGTCGGGCGTCAAGCCAAGGAACCGCAGTCGGCGGCGGACGAACAGGGTTGGGCGGGGACCAGTCGCAGACATGGGCTGGATCAACGTACCGGCACGAAGCCGAGGCGATCGGCGATCGCCTGCCCCCCGTCACCCAAGGTGAACTCCACGAACCGCGCGGCTTCACCCGCCGGCTCCCCGTTACAATAGAAGTAGGTCGGCCGGGCGTAGGCGTACTTCTTGCCCAAGATGTTTTCCCGGGTGGGCGCGACCCCGTTGATCGGCAGCACCTTGATCCCGGCCGCCTTGAGGTAGGCCAGGCCGACGTAGCCGATGCCGTTCGGGTTCCGGGCCACTTCGGCAACGATCTGCTCGTTGCCTGCCAGTTTCTGCGAGGACCGGGCGTAGTCGCGCTTGCGCATCGCAAGGTCCTTCCAGTCGGAATACGTCCCCGAGGAGGTGTTCCGGGTATAGACGGAGATCTTGCCCGGCCGGCCGCCCGCGGCGGACCAGTCGGTGACATCCCCCGCGAAGATCTGCTCGACCTGCCGCGGGGTGAGCCGGGCGATCGGGTTGCGGGCATTAACGATCACGGCCAGTCCATCGAAGGCCACGACGATGCCATTCAGGCGCACGCCCCGCGCCGCGGCGGCGGAGACCTCCGTGGCCTTCGCCTCCCGCGAACTCATCCCGATCTGGGCCGTGCCCTCGATGATGGCCGAGATCCCCGTCGTCGACCCCTCGGCCGCAATTTCGAAGGCGACCCCGGGGCGCGTCGCCTTGTATTCCTCGGCGAGGGTGGGCACCAGCTTCGCGCCCAGCGTGTCGGATCCCTTGATGACCAGCTTCTCCCCACGCAGCCCGGGAGCAGCCAACAACAGCAGGAAGAGGACGGGGAATTTCATGACAGAGTGGCGACGAAAACTGCCCCAGCGACCCAGTCCGGCTGACCGGCGCGCACCCCATGCACAGCCCGGCCCGGCCTCGCGCTTCGGATCGGAGTCCGCGCGACACGGGCCTGCGCACTGACCGAGGCTACCGCCCCGGTGTTGGGACAACTCCACGAGAAGGACATGGGGAGAGTCTGCCGGCGCATTGTTACGGATTCGCGTCGAAAGCGTTACGAGTGGACGAAGAAGCGCAGCCCGCAAGCTGCATTGCGCCGCTCGGAAAGGCTCGGACGCGCCCCACCTTCCCCCGTCACCCGCGCGTCACTCAGGTGACATTCAGGTTACGCTTGGGCCACATCTCCGCGACAGCGATCCGCCGCGATTGACCCCGGCCTCCCGGACCTGCGCCCCTCTCCACTCACCTCCGACACCATGATCGCTCACCCTACCCGACGGCTCCGCTTCCTGACTGCGGCGCTCTTCCCCTTACTCGCCCTGACCCTTGCGGCTCAGGGCACCGGCGGCATCGCCGGCCGCATCACCGACGCCGGCAACCGGCTCGCGCTGGCGGGCGCCCGCGTCTCGGTCGCCGAGACCGGCCTCACGGCCTTCGCGGACGCCGCGGGCGACTACAGCCTGCCGGCGGTCCCCGCGGGCAGCCGGACGCTGGTCTTCAGCTACGTCGGCTACGCGGAATTGACCCGCAGTGTGACCGTCGCCGCGGGGGCGACCACCCGAGCGGACGTCGCTTTCGGTTCGGAGATCGTGGCGATGGACAAGTTTGTCATCGCCGGCAGCGCCGTCGGCTCGGCCCGGGCACTCAACCAGCAGCGCGCCGCGGACACGCTGACCAGCATCATCGCGTCGGATGAAATCGGCCGCTTCGCCGACCAGAACGTCGCCGAGACGATGCAGCGCATCCCCGGCCTCGCGCTGTACCGTGATCAGGGCGAGGGCCGCTTCATCGTGGTGCGCGGCATCCGGCCGGACCTCAACAGCGTGCGTCTCAACGGCGTGTCGCTTGCCACCCCTGAGCGCGGAGACCGGGTCGTGTCGCTGGACGTTCTCCCGACCGATTCGCTCGCGGCGGTGGAGGTCACCAAGGTCCCCACGCCGGACATGGATGCGGACGGGCTGGGCGGCAGCATCAATGTGCGCACCCGCAGCGCCTTTGACGCGGAGGGACGCCAACTGCAAGCGACGGCGCAGGGCCAATACAACCACCTCGCGGAGCGCTTCAGCAGCAAGTTCAGCGTGACCTACAGTGACCGCTCGGCCGACGGCAAGTGGGGGTTTATTTTCGCGCCGAATTGGCAGGCACGCCGCTTCGGCACCAACAATTTTGAGGAGGATGGCGGCTACCAGCTCCGGGCTGTTCCGGGAGCCCCCGCGGGCACCGTTGCACCGTTCCTCACCGGAATCGCCTTCCGCGAGTACGAAATCACCCGTACCCGCTACGGCGCTTCCTCGGCGATTGAGTACCGGCCGGACGCCCAGACCAACCTGTACCTCCGCGGCACTTTCTCCCAGTTCAACGACCACGAGATCCGCTACGTCTACACCCTTCCCTTCCTGGAGGGCACCATCA
>JAIYCN010000388.1 GCA_027487995.1 Rubrivivax sp.
CTCATGGTCTGGTCGCTTCGTTTGGCGCGCTCGGCTCGTCCAAACGCGCCCGAACGGTGATTTCAAGCTCACCAGGCGAGTTCGGCTGCACGCCCCGGTGCGCGGTGACCACGCGCTCGTGCCAGGCCTCCAGCGAAATCGACCAACCCAACTGCTCAAAGCCGGTGGCGCGGGTCTCGTGCGGAGCCAGTGGCCAAGGCTCAGCCCGAACCCACTGCAGTATGGCGGCCAGGGGCAAAGGCTGACCAAGGAGCACCCGCGACACATCGTCCAGCCGTTCACCCGTGTGGCGTCCGCGAGGGGTCACGATTTCAGCGCCTTGCGGGCTCCACTTGGCGGTGGCCACGGCCGTGCCGATCACCGTCTGAAGAACCAGCGTGCCGGCATCCGGGCTGCCACTGAAATCGAAGAGCACGGTGCCGCCGTCCGTGGCGCCGGTGCGTGGTTGGTGCACCCGCAGGCTCAACCGGCCGCTGAACTGCTGGACCGGCGTGGCCTGGACCGTGGTGACCTGCCTGGATGAGGATGTGCTTGAGGGCGCACTGGTGGCGGTTTCCGCACCAGCGGCAGGCGATTCAGAGGCAGTAGGCCGCCACGCTGCGCAGCCAGCCAGGGCCAGGGCCGCACTCATGGCCAGTGACCGCAGCACCATCGGCTGCCACGCCATACCTGCCCGGCTCACAGGTCAACCTTGAGACGCGCCAGCGTGTCGCGCAGCACCTTGTTGCGGCCGTCACGGTCACGGGATTCGCGCCAGATGCGGCGGGCTGCATCACGCTGGCCCTGGACCCACAGCACTTCGCCCAGGTGCGCGCCGATCTCGGTGTCGGGCCTCAGCGTGTAGGCCTGCCGCAGCAGTTGCTCGGCCCTGTCCAGCTTGCCTTGACGGAAAGCCACCCAGGCCAGGCTGTCGGTGATGAAGGGGTCCTCGGGCGCCAACTCGAGTGCGCGTTCCACCAAGGCGTGTGCTTCTTCGAGCCGAATACCGCGCTCAGCCAATGAGTAGCCCAGCGCGTTGTGGGCATGTGCGTGGTCGGGCTTGAGCTCGATGATGCGGCGGAGGTGGCGCTCCATCTCGTCGTGGCGGCTCAGCCGTTCCAGCACCATCGCCAGTTCGTACAGCACGTCCACATCCTGCGGGTGGCGCTCCAGGGCCTGTGCGAGCAGGGTTCGGGATTCGCGCCAACGTTCCACCGTGCGCAGCATCTGCGCTTCGGCCAGGATCTTGTTCAGTGCATCCGCCGGACGTTGCTCAGGAACCGCACGAATCAGGGCGCGTGCCTGGTCGATTTTTCCCTGCCGCGCCAGGATGAGCGCGCGGCGCGCCTGCACCTCAAGGCGTTGCGACTTTTCGTCCAACGGCTCCAGCCACTTCTGTGCCTGCGCGTAGTCGCCTCGTTCAGACGCGAGCTGCGACAGCAGCAGCAAGGCCCTGTGGCGCATGGCCTCGTCGCCTCGTCGCGCTTCCTCGTCGACCAGCACCTGGCCCAGCGGCGTGGCCTGGGTGTCGGCGGTTTCGTCGGGTGCCGGCGCCTTCGCGCGAGCCGCTGCGGATGCGGCCCGGTCCTGCAGTTCCAGGAAGCGCTTGAGCGCAGATTCGGCCTGCGTCCGTTCCTGGGCCTCCACGAGCACAGCGCCCAACTGGAACCAAGCCTGGGCAGAGTCCGGCAGTGCCTGCACCACTTGGCGCAGTTCCACCAAGGCGGGGCCGTGGCGCTGGCGAACTGCCAACCACTGGGCATAGCTCAGGCGCACCAGCGGCTCGGCCTTGGGCTGCGCCAGATAGGCGGTGAGAAGCGCCTGCGCATCCGCGAGTTCGGGCAGCAATTCAAGAGCAATGAGAGCGGGGCCCGGGGCCTCGGGTTGGCGCAGGGACACGTCTCGCGCCAAGGCCAGGGCCGGCGCGTTCTGCCCGGCCTGCATCAGTGCTCTTGCCAACGCCAATTGCGCGGGTGTGCGGGTGGCCGGGCTGTCCGCCAGGGGAATCAGCACCGACTGCAGCAGTTGGAGCGCGCTGCGCGGATCAGGGTGACCACGCAACAAACGGGGCAGTGCGGCAATTGCGCCGGGCCGTTCATCGGCCGGGCTCAGGTCGATCAACTTGCGCAGGGGTTCGCCCAGGGCAGGCAGGCGATTGAGTGCCAGCAGGATCCTGACCTGGGCCCGCACGGCCGGCAGCGACGCCGGATGGGCCTGGCGCCAGGCATTGGCGGCCGACAGGGCCTCATTGCCGGCCTGTGCGCGCAGTGCGATCTCGACGGCCCGTTCGAACAAGCCTTCGTCGCGCGTGCGGCGCGCGGCGTCCAGCAGCACCGCAAAGGCGGTGGCGGGCTCTCCCTGACGCAGTTCCAACTCGCCAATGAGCAGTTGGTAGAACAGGGGGGCGTCCAGGCGTGAATTGGCCGGTGCGGCAGCCTCGGCCAAGACAGGTGAACCCGCAGGAGCGGGTGATGCGGCCAGCGCCGCGGGCATGGATGGCACTGTCAGCAACAAGGGCAGAGCCAAGCCCAGCGCACGAAGGCTGCCGCGGTCAATAAGCCCGCGGGCGGAGTGCCGCAAGTGGAGAACGGTCATGGGGTGCCCTGGAGATGATGAGCCATTCTAAGAAAGGGCTTGAGGCGGCGCTTGAAGACACCGCGTGCCAATAATGCGGCCATGCCTGAACTGCCCGAAGTTGAAGTCACGCGCCAGACCCTCGCGCCTGCCCTGGAGGGATCGCGCATTCAGTCCATGGAACTGGGCAAACCGCTGCGCTGGCCCCTTGGCATTGATGTGGCGCGCCTGCAGGGCTGCGTGTTCGGGCCGCTTCAGCGCCGGGGCAAGTACCTTTGGATGCCGCTTCTTCACGATGCTTTGACACCGGCGGCATCGGCCAGTTCCGCCGGGGGGCTGCTGATGCACTTGGGGATGTCCGGTTCGCTGGGGTTCGCGCCGGCGGGCTCCCTTGTGGTGGCGGCAGGGCCGCATGACCATGTCCGCATCCGAACGAACAGCGGGGTCCTCACCTTGACCGATCCGCGTCGCTTTGGGGCAGTGGTGTGGTCGGAAGATCTGGCCACGCCCCCGGCTTCCAAGCTGCTGGCATCGCTGGGGCGTGAGCCGGATGACCCGGCGCTCACCGCCGAGTGGTTCCATGAGCAGATACATGGCCGCCGGGCACCCATCAAACAGGTGCTGCTGGCCGGCGATGTGGTGGTGGGGGCTGGCAACATCTACGCCTGCGAGGCCCTGTTCGATGCCGGCATTGATCCGCGCCTGCGCGCTGAGCGCCTGAGCCGCCCGCGTGCAGCGCGGCTGCTGCAGGCAGTGCAGCACACGCTGGCGCAGGCCTTGGCCTTGGGAGGGTCCACCCTGCGGGACTTTCGGGATGCACATGGCATGAGTGGCGCTTTCCAGGACCAGGCTCGCGTTTACGGCCGCGAGGGCTTGCCATGCACGAGTTGCGGCACACCCATCCGGCGTGTGGTGATGGGGCAGCGCTCCACCTTCTACTGCCCGACATGCCAACGGCGATGACACCCGAAACGGTGATTTCGGTTCCAGATGATTTTGCGCAGCGTGTGGTGGCGTGGCAGCGCGTGCATGGCCGACATGGGTTGCCTTGGCAGAACACGCGAGACGCGTATCGCATCTGGCTGTCGGAGATCATGCTGCAGCAGACGCAGGTGAGCACGGTGCTGCGCTACTACGAACCCTTCCTGCAGCGATTTCCTTCAGTGGCCCGATTGGCTGCTGCGTCTACCGACGATGTTCTCGCTTCATGGAGCGGTTTGGGCTACTACAGCCGAGCCCGCAACCTGCATGCGTGTGCGAAGGCGGTGATGGACGTGCACGGCGGCGTATTTCCGACCGACGCGGATGTGTTGGAGACCTTGCCGGGCATCGGGCGCTCTACCGCTGCAGCGGTGGCGGCGTTTTCCAGCGGACAGCGCCGCGCCATCCTGGACGGCAACGTCAAACGCGTGCTGGCCCGGCATCGTGCGTATGCAGAAGACCTGGCTCGGCCCGCAGGGTTGGAGCGCTTGTGGCAATTGGCCGATGCCTTGTTGCCTGAGAGCGGCATCGAGCCCTACACGCAGGGCCTGATGGACCTGGGGGCCACTCTGTGCACGCTGCGCCGCCCGGATTGCGGCCGGTGTCCGGTGCGGGCGGATTGCGCGGCACAGGCCTTGGGGCGGCCCCAGGACTTCCCGGTGAAGACCCGCCGCGTGAAGCGTGGTGCGCGGGATTCCCTGGTGTTGTTGGTGGTGGGAAAGGACGGTGGCACGGTGCGCCATGCGGATGCGGGTGTGCCGCAGGTGCTGCTGGTGCAGCGGCCTTCAACCGGCATTTGGGCAGGGTTATGGACGCCCCCCTTGTTCGATGACGATGTTCAGATGGGGCAGGGCATCCGCGAGTTCGGTCTGGGGCCGCATGATGAGTTGGAGGCCTGGCCACCGGTGGTGCACGCCCTGACGCATTTGGACTGGACGCTCAGGCCGCGGGTCCTGAACTGTTCAAAGGCTGTGGCGGCTGGCGCGATTGGCGCGGATGCGGCCGGCCAGGGCCGAGATGCGGTGCCCCAGCACGCTTGGTTCGCGTTGAAGGTGGCGCTTGAATTGGGCCTGCCCGCGCCGGTGCGGCGGTTGCTGGAGGACCTGCTGGCGCGCTACTGACGAGGGCCGCGCCCCTGCCCGCGTACCACGCCCTTGGTGCGCAGGAACTCGTCCACCAATTTCAGGCGCATGGCGGGATCTTCCAGTTCCATGAGACGCTGCTTGGCGGCCAGGCTGATGGGCAGGATCTCACACCATCGATTGGCCACCCAGCCGGCGTCACCCAGTTCATGCGGCAAGGTGAAGGGCTCCAGCCCCTGATCCCGCATGGAGGCGATGGCGTCCACGAGCGCCTGAACCGTTCCGTGCAGGGCCTCGGGTGGGTTCACCCGTTCATCGGGCTGGACAGGGGTTCCATGGGCGCGCCACAGCCCATCACCCTGTTGCCAAGGCGACGCGAGTTTGACGCGGCGGGTGCCGATGCAGCGGATCTGCAGGATGCCGGGTTGGTCAGCATCCACTTCGTCGAGTTGGGCGAGGGTGGCGCAGGCCTCAAGACGCGTGGCGGCGTCCGCTCGGGCGGCCTGCACCTCGGCGCCTTGCTTCAGGCACACCACACCGAAGGGCTCACCCTTGCGCAGGCAATGGCCGATGAGGTCAAGGTACCGCGCCTCGAATACCTTCAAGCCCAGGATGCCACCGGGGAACAGCACGGTTTGCAGCGGAAACAGCGGTACCGAGGCGTACCACTGGTCTTCAAGGGCGGGTTGCTTCAAGGTGCTGACCTCCCGTCAAGCTCGCGGTGGCGCAGCAAGGTGACCACTTGCGAGCCGAAGATGGCGGCCAACTGTTCGGCCACGTACACCGAACGGTGCTGGCCTCCCGTGCAGCCGATGGCCACGGTCAGGTAGCTGCGCTGGTCATGCTGGAAGTCCTGCAGCCAACGCCGTATGAAGGCACTGATGTGGTGAACCATTTGTTGAGCCTCCGGCTGCCCCTTCAGGTACTCCATCACCCCACTGTCCCGGCCGGTTTGGGAGCGCAGTTCTCGCAGGTAGTAGGGGTTGGGCAGCACGCGCACGTCGAA
>JAIYCN010000371.1 GCA_027487995.1 Rubrivivax sp.
ATGAGTCCCTTCGACGCCCTGCTGCTCACCGCCACCGTTGCGGCCATTGCGTGTGGGCAGGTGCTGTTCAAGGTGGCGTCGTCGGCTTGGCCTGAGGGCTCGGGGCTTTTGGGATTGGCCGGTGTGCCGTGGTTCTGGGCAGCGATCGTGGTGTACGGCGGCGCCACCCTGGCCTGGTTGGCGGTGCTGCGTTCGGTTCCTCTGTCGGTGGCCTACCCGTTTTTCGCGTTGGCCTTCTTCATCGTGCCGCTGCTGTCCTGGTGGCTGCTGGGTGAAGCCGTGGGCGTCCGGCAGTGGGTGGGCGCGCTGCTGATTGCCGCCGGCGTGTGGGTGTCGGCACGTTGAGCCCAATCGCTGCAAAACGAGCCGGACCAAGCCGAGGGTTGGGGTGGGCAGGCCTCTTGATCGCGTCCTTGGCCCTGGTCGTACTGCAGGTGGTCGCCCGCTGGATGCCACCCCTGCAGTCCCCCGATGAACTCTCGCACCTGATCCGCATTGCGTCCTTGAGTCAAGGCCAATGGGCCCCGACCACACAGCCGGGCGCAAGCTCGGGTTTTTCCTTCGACTTGGGCCTGGCCTCCCTGGCACGCGCCTTTGTGCCGGTCATCAAGGACCGCAACGCAGACGTGCCGCCAGAGGACCGGGCGCTCGTACGGGAACAGGGCTGGACGGGCTCCATGTTCTATGGAGAAGCCCCGGGATCGGCATCCGTGCTGCCGCTGGTGTACGCACCTGCAGCGCTGGGATTGACCATCGGGCGTGCGTTGGACTGGACCATTCTGGAGAGCTATCACCTGGCACGCCTGGTCTCGCAGGCCGCATGTGTGCTGATCATGGCGCTAGCAGCGTGGATTTGGAGACCTCCTGTGCTGGCCTGGGCCGTCTTGCTGCTCCCCATGAGCGTCTTCCAGATGAGTGGACCCGTGGTGGACGGCCCCTCGCATGCCGTGACGCTCCTGGCCATGTCGATGATGATGCGGTTGCGGGCACAACCCACACGGGCCTTGGCGGCCGCCACGGTTGCCGTTGCATTGGTCCTGGTCACCGTGCGGTTGCACCTGCTGCCCTTGTTGTTGTTGCTGGTCTGGTGGGGCTGGCGAGGGCTTCGTCTGGCAGGAGCCCAAGCGCGGACTTCGTCTGCCGGTGGATCCAGAAAGCCCGCTTCAGTGGGGCCGACGTTGGCCCCCGTGGCGCGCACGCTGCTGTTGAGCGGAATGACCGCCCTTGTGGCCTGCGGGCTTTGGGTGGTGTGGGTACTGGCCACGGTGGTGGACACCCGCATACAGCGCCCACTGAGCACGGGCGGCGTTGCCCTCCACTACCTGACGCATCCCCTGGACCTGTGGGACGTCATCAGCAGAACCTTCACTGATGAAGACCGGTTGATGTTTCTGGCCGACAGCTTCATCGGAAATCTGGGATGGCTGGACACGAAGCTTCCCGAAGAGGCCTACGGACTGTTGTGGATGGGCTTGGGTCTCATGGCCTTGTTGAGCTTGCCCTGGCGGGACGGCCTGCGCGGCACGGCTGCCGACCGGCTGCTGCTGGTGGTGTGTGCATTGACCTCCGTGGCAATCGCTTTTGCACTGATGCTCCTGACATGGAGCCCGTTCCCGACCGCGATGATTGAGGGCGTTCAGGGCCGCTACTTCATTGCACCGGCCATCGTCCTGGCCTATGCCTTGGGTGTCTGGCCTACGGCTATGGGCACCGAGAGGCCGGCGTCTAGGGCACGCCCACAGCAAGCGTCCATGGGCAGCTGGGTTGGGCCTGCGCTGCAAGGCTTCGCATTGGCCGCATTCGCCGGCACCAGCCTTTGGTACCTGGCGTCCACGCTGATGACGCGCTACCCTTCATGGACCCACGGCAGCCTGTGGGGATGATGGAGACCGGCATGCAGGACGGTAGCGGGGCATCGCACGAACCGCGTATTCAGGAAGAACGCGTGCTGGTGCCGTACTCGGCCGAAGGAGTGATACCCGCGACAAGCGTGCTGGTGGTGGCGCCCCATCCTGACGATGAAGTGTTCGGTGCCGGTGGCTGTGCACGGCTGCACGCATTGTCCGGCGCGCAGGTGGACGTGGTGATCTTGACCGATGGAAGTGGGGCTGGCGACTCGGCCGTGCGCATGCAGGAGTCGCGTGCGGCATGCGCACTGCTGGGCTTGGGGCAGCCGTCCTTCTGGGCGTATGCGGACCGAGGCCTTGCCGAAAGCGACGAGGTGATGCAGCGGTTGGTGCGGCAGTTGACGCAAACAGTGCTGGCAGGCTCGCACGAACTGGTTTATGCGCCGTCGCCTTGGGAGGTGCACCCGGACCACCGGGCCGCAGCACGGGCCGTGGCGCAAGCGGTGCGGGATGTGCGCCTCGAGCGGCGCATCACAGCAAGCGAAGGCCCGCGCTGGGTGGCCTACGAGGTTGGCTCACCCTTGTGGCCGCACCGCCTGGTGAACATTGATTCAGTGATGGACGACAAGCGAAAGGCCATGGCTTGTTTTCCGTCGCAGCTCGCCTTTCAGCCCTATGACGAGCACATCCTGGCGCTGAACCGTTACCGCAGCTACACGGTCAGCGGACAGTGTCGTCATGCCGAGGCCTTGTGGTTGCCGGGTGACCAGGACCTGGAGGCGGTGATCCGTGAGTGGGACGAAGGGCGGCGTCATCGCTCGGCTTGAATTCGGGCACCCACCGGCGAAGTTCTTCCCGGGCCTGCGCTTCGGTCCACCGAGGATTCAACAACAACGATTCGCACCAGGCACCGAATTCCGCATGTGCTTCCAGAGGTGCCAGTCGCGCCAGGCGCAGCGCTTCGATGGGCGTGGGCAGCGTGCTCTCGCTGTCGGCCAACAGTTCCTCATAGAGTTTTTCGCCTGGGCGCAGACCGGTGTGCACGATGGGAATTTCCTGCGGCGTGTGACCCGACAGCCGGATCATGGTGCGCGCGAGGTCTTCGATGCGCACAGGTTCGCCCATGTCCAGCACCAGCACCTGCCCGCTCTCACCCAAGGCAGCTGCCTGCAACACCAGGCGGCAGGCCTCGGGGATGGTCATGAAATAGCGGATCACCTCAGGATGCGTCACCGTGACGGGGCCGCCATTGGCAATCTGCTCCTTGAAGCGCGGGATCACGCTGCCGCTGGAGCCGAGGACGTTGCCGAAGCGCACGGCCATGAAGCGGGTCTTGGTTGTTGCGGCCGCCCAATGTGAAATGACGAGTTCGGAGGCGCGCTTGGTGGCACCCATCACGTTGGTGGGATTGACGGCCTTGTCGGAACTGATGAGCACGAAGCGTTCAATGCCGCACTGCGCGGCGGCCTGGGCCAGGGCCCAGGTGGACCCCACGTTGTTCACCACCGCTTCGGCTGCGTTGCCCACTTCGACCAGGGGCACATGCTTGTACGCAGCGGCATGGAACACGACCTGCACGGCCTGTTCCTGCATAGTTCTGGTCATCGCTGCGGCATCGCTCACGTCGCGCAGGAGGGACGTGACTGCCAGCCCGGGATGCAGTTCGCGCAAGCGCAGATCCGCGCCGTAGAGGGCGAACTCTGCGCGGTCCACCAAGACCAGACGCGCGGGCTTGAAGCGGGCAATCTGCAAAGCCAGCTCCGCGCCGATGCTGCCGCCTGCGCCACTGATGAGCACGCATTTGCCGCCGAGCGTATGACCGATGCCGGTTTCGTCCAAAGCCACCGGCTCACGGCCGAGCAGGTCTTCGGGTTCGATATCCCGCACGCGACTGGCCCGTGTGCCCTGCTCCAACTGCTGGGCAGACGGCACAGTCAAGAGCGGCAGGCCACTGGCCGAGGCCTGCTCGATGATGCGCCGCCTGGCGGTACCCTGCACCGAGGGCATGGCCAAAATGAGGTGGGTGGCCCCCAGGCGTTGCGCCACCTCGGCCGCGCGGGCACAGGGCGCCACGACCGGAATGCCAGCCACACGGGCACCGCGCTTGGCGGGATCGTCGTCCAACAAGCCCAGGACCTGCCAGCCCTGCCCCTGGATGCCCGCAATCAAGCGTTTGGCCGCTTCCCCCGCACCCAACACGAGAGCCGGCCGCAGGGGCTCACGCGGGCCATGCAGACGACTCTGCACATGCTCCACCCACATCCGGTACAGCAGGCGAACAAGGCACACGCCCATCAGGCTGACGAAGGGGTGCAGAGCCAACACTGCACGCGGCACCTTGGAGAGTTGCAGCAGCGGGGATATCAGCAGGCCGCAGAACAAACCAGCGGTGAGGCAGGCCAGGGCCAGGCGCTGGATGTCCACGAAACCAGTGAAGCGCCAAACACTGGTGGGCAGGCGCAAAGCCCGAAAGATGATGAGATAGGCCGCCACCACGGCCAGTGCCACGATGGGGTCGTAGGCTGCGCGTGCACTGAGCCAACGATCAAAGCCCATTCGGAACAGATGGGTGGCCTGCCAAGCCAGCCAGATGATGCTGCCGTCGATCAAGAGGCTGACGAGCCCGCGGTGCGGGCGCAGCCGCGCCAGCGCCGAATCCAGCGCCTTCCAGCCTTGCGGGGTCATGGCGCGGACTCCTGCGGGGGAGCGATGCGGCTGATCATCGGGTGAAGAGCACGGTGGCGGTTTTGGCGAGCACCTGAAGATCAGTCAGGAGCGTGGCGCGGCGGATGTAGTCTGCCTGCATGCGAACCTTGTTCGGCAGGATGTCCTGCAGGTAGCACTGCTCGGGGTCTTTGGCGCGCGCGAGGATTTCACCCTCGTGGCGATGAGCCAACGCGGCCGGATCGGTGACGCCGGGGCGAACTGAGAGCACGATGGCGCGCAAGTCCGCCGGGACCTGCTGGACGTATCGATCCACCTCGGGGCGCGGGCCCACCAGACTCATTTGACCGCACAGCACGTTCCACAACTGGGGCAGTTCATCGAGCCGGCGCCCACGCAGCCAGCGCCCGGCGCGCGTGATGCGGGCGTCACCGTCGGCCGTGAGGGGCAGGTCCTCTCCGGTGCGCAGATGCATGGTGCGGAACTTGTGGATGCGAAACGGTTGACCGTGTCGGCCCACGCGCTCTTGCCGATAAAGCGCGGGGCCGGGGCTGTCCATCCGTATCCAAAACGCGATCAGCAACATGGGCAGGGCCAACAGCAGCAGGGCCACGGCGGAGACGCTCATATCGAACAGTCGCTTGGCCATTTCAGGGGCGCAGGAGTCGCCGAACGGCCTGGATCACCCGATCCATATCGGCTGAACCCATGCGGGTGTACAGCGGCAGGCTGACCATGCGCTCAAACGCACGCTGGCTGTGTGGGAACTGCGCGGGCTGCAGGCGGTAGCGGTCACGCCAGTAGGGGTGCAGATGCAAGGGGATGTAGTGCACGCTGCAACCGATGCCGGCCTGGAACAGGCCTTCGATGAAGGCGTCACGACTCAAGGGAGAGTCGTCGGTCAGGCGCACCACGTAGAGGTGCCAGGGATGTTGGTCACCCTCCGGCGCCTTGGGGGGCAACAAGAGCGGCAGGTCGGCGAAGGCTTCGTCATAGAGCGCGGCCATCTGCGCCCGCTTGTCCGCGAACTCACGGGCTCGCTTGAGTTGATGCAGTCCAAGGGCGGCCGCAATGTCGGTGAGGTTGTACTTGAAGCCGGGAGCAACGATCTCGTAGTACCAGCTGGGCACCTTGGCCGTGAAGCGATCGAAGGCGTCACGGTTCATGCCGTGCAGGCGCATCACGCGGGCGCGCCGGGCCAGGTCGGCATCCGCGGTCACCAGCATGCCGCCTTCGCCGGTGGTGATCGTCTTGTTCGCATAGAAGCTGAACACCGTGGCCGCGCTGGGCAACGTGCCTACCAGGCGACCATACGAGGTGGTGGGCAAGGCATGGGCCGCGTCTTCGACCACATGCAGGCCATATCGCAGGGCCAGTGCATGCAGCATGGGCATGTCCGCGGCAAGGCCCGCGTAATGCACCGGCATGATGGCCCGCGTGCGCGCCGTGATGGCGGCTTCCACGGCGCGGGGGTTGATGTTCAGGGTGGCGGGGTCGATGTCCACCAGGCGCACATCCGCGCCCAGGTAGCGCACCACCTCGGCCGTGGAGGTGAAGGTGTGGGTGGTGGTGATGACCTCATCCCCCGGACCGATGCCCAGTGCTTCGAGCGCCAGGTGCAAGCCCGCAGTGGCCGAGTTCACGGCCACGCACTGCAAGGTGGAGTCCCCCAGGAATTCGGCAAAGGCCAACTCGAAGCGACGTGCCTTGGGACCGGTGGTGATCCACCCATTGCGCAGGGTGTCCACCACCTCGGCGATTTCATCATCGCCGATGTCGGGCAGGGCAAATGGCAGGAAGGGCTGCACGGTGATGGAGATTGGCGGG
This sequence comes from Rubrivivax sp., assembly GCA_027487995.1. GTDB lineage: Bacteria > Pseudomonadota > Gammaproteobacteria > Burkholderiales > Burkholderiaceae_C > RFTU01. Next base: position 6,339 of record JAIYCN010000371.1, read on the forward strand.
CGCAGTGGTTGGAGACGCGTGTGGTGGATTAGGCGATCAAGCGATCCACGATCAAGCGCTGAGCCGCGTGACCGGCGGTTCTTCCAGGGGCTTCTCGGCCCACACCAGCAGGTGCGTGCGCAGCCAGGGCATTGCGTTGAAGAGGTGATACAGGGATGGATGCCGACGACAGGCCCAGCGCGCCACGGGCGGCGCCAGCGTGATGGGCCGCACCAGCAAGCGTGCACGTGGGAACAGTTCACGCACCCGATCAAGCGGCATGGCGCGCACCTTGGGGTTGCGGGGGTTGGGCACGGTGAAGTCGTACCAGAGCACACCGCCACCTGGGCGCACCCAGCGCCACATGGCGTCGGCCAGCTCCACTTGGGTGGCATCGTCGAGGATGGAGGAGAACACGGTGGCCTGCAGCACGATGTCCTGGCTGAGCGGGCCGATCACGCGCTGGGCCTCATCACCGAGCGCATCGCCCTGGATGAGCCTCAGCGCCGAGGGCAGCACTTCACAGGCATGGGCGTGGCGGTCTTCGTCGATCTCAATGCCCTTGAGGTTGCGCGGCATGAAGCCCATGCGCAGCAGCTCCAGCAGGTTTCCACCCGCGCCGCAGCCCACTTCCAGCACGCGCCGGTGCGACAGGTCCAGCCAACCCAACTCCACGAACAAGCGCGCCATCACGCGCTGACGCTCCTGCAGCGACTGCCAGACATCGGGCTGCAGGAAGGCGTGGCGCGGGAGCGTGGACAAGGGATGCGGGCGAGGAGCCATTCCGGGGATGCGAGGGCGCGTGGCGAAAAAATGGGGTCTGACCCCATTTTCAAGGTGTATGGACTTGCCGATTGTCCAGGAACTGACCGGCGAGCACGTCGTAGGCATGGTGAGCCCGCACGAAGGCGCGGCCAGCCTCGCCCATGGCCTTGCGCTCAGTTTCGGGAAGGCTCAACAGGTGCCGAAGGCCGGTCGCCACGGCTTGGGAGTCTTCGGGCGGGACCGTCAAGCCGCAGCCTGATTCGGCCACCGGGTCATTGCCCGCCTCCACCGAATGCAGCACCGGGCAGCCGGCCATCATGTAGTCCATCAGCTTGTTCGGTGCGATACCAAAGCGGTACAGCGGGACGCGCTGCCAACCGATGTAGGCCACGTCGACGGCTTGCAGCAGACTTGGGATTTGCGCCTTGGGAATGGGTGCGAGGAAGTGAACGTTGCCGAGTTTTTCTTCGAGTGCGCGGCGCTGCAAACGCTCCCTTTCGTGACCATCGCCCACCAACACGAAGGTGACGGGTTCGTGGCGCATCAAGGCTGCAGCGTCCAGCAAGGTGCCCAGCGCATTGGGCAAGCCCATGGAGCCGGCATACCCCACGACGCAATGGCCCTTGCCGCGGGCGGCCTGCAAGGTCTGCTGAACGTCTTCGCGCAGGGCTTGCGGCGGGTCTTCCCAGGCTTGGAGGGCCACGCCATTGGGCACGATGCGCAGGCGCCGTAGATCAAGCCCGCGCTCGGCCATGTGCGCGTGCACCTTGGGCAGCATGGACACCACCGCGTCAGCACTGCGGTACGCGCTGCGTTCCGCCCATGCACACAGCAGGGCGAAGGGGTGCCATGGAGACATGCCGCTGAGCTCGATCAACGAAAGCGGCCAGAGGTCGTGAACCTCATAGATCCAGCGGCAGCGCGCACGGCCGGCGATGTGCCGGGCCACCCAAATATCCATCGGGTAGGTGCTGGAGGCAATCACGAGGTCGGGCTGGAATTCACGCACGATGCGGCCGGCGCGGGCCCACACCCGCACCAAGAACGTGGCGATGTTGAACAGACGACCCACACCGTTGCCTCGGTAGGCATTGCCGCGCAGCCACCGGTAGGTGATGCCGTCGATCACTTCTACGTGTTCGGCTTCAGCACAGGCATCCGGTTGCCGTGCCCGCACATGCGAATACGAGCACGCCACGATCTCCACCCGATGACCCATGCGCACCCATTCGCGGGCCATGAAATAGGGGCGGAATTCCATCCCGTGCGCCGGGCTGCCCGCGTAGTGGTTGATGAGCAGGATGTTCATCGGCGGGTGCCACCCTGCTGCGCCGCATTCAGGACACCATCCAGGAAGCGCTGAACGTTCCAGGGAAACAGACCATGGCGCTGCACCCACTGGCGGTTGACGGCGGCGATGTCCGAGGCCCTATCCTGCAACTCCGGCATGGCCTGGATGAAGCGTTGAGGGCCGTCATCCGTTGACAGGATCCACCCGCTTAGGCTGTGGGTGACCAGTTCGCGGTTGGCGGGCAAGTCCGACAACACTGGGATGCAGCCGTGGGCCATGGCCTCCAGGACCGAAACGGACACCGAGTCACTTTCAGGCAGGCTGAGATGCCATTGGGCGCGCTCGTACCAGCGGGCCTGCTCGGCTGGGCGCAACAGGCCCACGAAGGTCACGTGTTTGTCCAGTTGGAGTTGCGCCGCCATCGATTCCAGCATCGCGCGCTGGCTGCCCTGGTTGGCGACCACCAAGCGGGCACGCGGGTTCACGGCCACCACTTCGGCAAACAGACGCAGCACATGGTCCACACGGTACAGCGGCTCCAGGCCCCGGTTGCTGAAGAAGAGGTCGGGGTCTTTGCGGCCAGGCGCCACCTCGGGCGGAAGTTCGTTCAGACCGAAGGTGAAGACATCCACCTCCCGTGCGCCCATACGCAGCATTTCGCACGCCATGTGACGGGAATCGGCCGTACACGCGGCGCTGGCCTTGAGAACGGCGCCGGTGAGGCGACGCACCAGGGAAGAGCGCTGCGGGCTGACCAGGATGTCTGAGCCCCAGGCCGAGCTCACCAAGAGACCCGGCACGCGCCAAATCCGCTGCGACAGCCAAGCCAGCGTGCCGTGGGAGGTGAGGTAGTGGGCATGCAGGACATCCGGCTGCTGTTCCTTGAGCCAAGCCGCCACGCGCGGCAATTGAAGCAGCAGACGGACATTGCCGCCGGCTTGCACCGGCTGCGTGTTCAGCAGGAGACGGTGAGCGGGAGGAACGATGGATTCGAACTCCGGGAGCAATCCACGGGAGGACATGACACCAAGCTCCAACCGATCGCCCGCCACAGCGTGGAGGGTCTGCGCCCACTTCAAGAGATGCGGGCTTTGGCCGTCGCCCACCAGGATGTAGCGCAGGGTCATGCGGAGCGATCTACCGCATCCAATCGACCCGCCCACGCGTCGTAATGCGCCCGTGCTTCTGGGTGGCGCGCGAGCAGCGCTTCGTCGGTGCGGCGCGTGTCACCCACCACCTGAGCGGGGTTGCCTTGCAGCACCGCGAAATCGGGAAACTCGCCGCGCACCACCGAACCGGCGCGAACCAATGTGCCGCGGCCGAGCCGGGTTCCGGCTTCGATCAGGCTGTGGGGACCGATGAAGCTGTAGGCGCCGATGGCCACCGGCCCCTCGATCCAACCCGGGCGGGGCTGCAGGTGGCTGACGTACGCGCGGCCCAGCAGGCGCAGGCTGCGATGGGAACTGTGGGTGACGATGCTGCAGTGGGACGTGATCTGCACGCCCTCGCCCAGGTGAATGCCGCCACTGGCCTCGATCAGGTTGAAGGGCCCGATGTAGACATGATCGGCCAGATGCAGCCGGTCCTCATGCTCAATGCACGTGCTGGGCGAAATTCGGGTGAAGGGACGATCCTGACCATCGGAACGTTCGCCGAAGACCATCCGGTGCAGGAGCACACGGGCCAGGGCCCGGCGCCAACGATTGAAGAGGGCGCGCCAGAACATCACGTCATTCTCGCGCGGGTTGAGCATCCACCACCGGTTGCACGGGCCAGTGCCACAGGCGCCAGAAGTACCAGCCGAAATACAGGGCCATGGCCACGGACACCGCCCAGGCGGCCGAGTTCATGGGGCCGAGATGGTCAATCGGCGCCCACAAGCCCGCGGCCAGCGCACACACAAAGAGCACTTGTCCCACGATGGACGCCCTCAAGGCCCAGGCCTGTGCGCGCCAAGCCAAAGTCACCACCCCCAGCGGCGAGGCCACGAAATGCAGGGCGACGTAGAGCGCCAGTGCTTGCCCCAGGGGCCCCGCGGCCTCCCAGCCTTCGCCCAACAACGCGGGCAGTGCCCAGTTCGACAAAGCAAAAATGCACAGACCCAAAGTCAATCCAAGCGCGAACAGCACCCGCATGATTCTTCTCACCTGATCCCGCGCGGCGGGCGTGGCCAAACCCGAGGCGCCCAATGCCGGGTACAGCACCTGCGACACCGCCCCACCGGCCAGGGTGGCGGGCGCCTTGAGGTAGCGCAGCGCAAGGCCCCAAACACCAGCCGCTGCCGGACCGGCCCATGCGGTGATGATGGCCAGGCTGAGGGTGTCCTGCAGCGCGCCAAGAAAAGCGTGGGGCGTGTTGAAGAGAGGGAAATCTCGGTGCTCGTGTGCGGCCGCCTTCCAGTCGACCGTTTCGGAGCCCTGCTGCGGACCACTCAGCGCAGGCGCAGCCGCCTGTTGGCAAATTCGCCGCAAGCCGAATGCCGCCGCAGCAGCCGCCACGATGGGCCCGAGTAACAGACTCCACAAACCGGCCTGCAGCCAGCCTAAGCCCAACTGCAGCAGGCCGCCACCCCAGAACTGAACCACGCGTGCGCGCGCCAGTGCACCGAAGCGCTCGAGCCGCGTGGCCTCCAGGGTCCACAAGCTGAGGGCGCCCAGACTGGCCACCAGTGCGGGAACGGCCAGCGGCCAAGCGGCCTCGAACCACCACACGGCTGCGGAGGCAGCGCCCAGGGTCACCATCGTCAGGGTGATGAGCACGCGCATGCAAAGGGCCCGCAGTGCACCGGCCTCGGCTTCGCTGCGGGCCAGCGGCAGGGCAAATTCATAGCGTGCGCAGGCCACCACCGCCAGATTCCCGCCGATGGCCGAAGCCAAGTGGAACAGCCCGAACACTTCCGGGCCGTACAGCCGCGAGAGAAATGGCCCCAGGACGAGCGGCCCCAGATGGGCGACACCGGCGCCCAACAGCAGCGTGAGCACGCCGCGCCACATGCGCTTCAGTCAGGTTGGCGCCACACGCCCTCGAGCGCGGCGATCACGCGGTCCTGGTCGTGCGGTTGCAGGTCGGCGCTCATGGGCAGGCTCAGTACCGTGCGCGCCGCCTCGTCACTGACCGGGCAGCATTCGGAACAGCACAGCGCGGCGTAGGCGGGCTGACGATGAAGTGGCACCGGATAGTGCACCGCCGTGGGAATGCCCTGTGCCTGAAGCGCCTGTTGCACAGCCTCCCGCCCCGGTACGAACAGTGTGTACTGCCCATACACGCTGCTTCGGTCGCCGCGCAAGGCCACCGGCCGCACGCCCGCCTCTTGAAGGACGGGGCTGGCCATCACGGCCTCGGTGTAGCGATGCGCCGCTTCGGTGCGGCGCTGCAGCTCCCATTCAAAGCGTGGCAGCTTGGCCAGCACCACCGCGCACTGCAGCGTGTCCATGCGGCCACCGACGCCCACACGAGTGTGGCGGTACCGTGCACTCTGTCCATGCACGCGAATCTCGCGCGCGGCCTGGGCCAGCGCATCGTCATCGGTGAAGAGTGCACCACCATCGCCATAGCATCCCAATGGCTTGCTGGGAAAAAAGCTGGTGCAGCCGATGGTGGACAAGTGCGTGCTGCGCCGGCCCTTGTAGAGGGCACCGAAGCTCTGGGCAGCGTCTTCGATGACCGGCAGACCATGGCGTGCGGCGATGGCGTTGATCGCGTCCATGTCCGCGCACTGGCCATACAGGCTCACCGGCATGATGGCTTTCGTGCGCGCTGTGATGCGCGACTCGA
>JAIYCN010000125.1 GCA_027487995.1 Rubrivivax sp.
AGCGGTCAGCACCAGGGCAGCAGGCAAGCCCTGCAGGTTGGGATGCAGGAGAGGCGAGGCTCTCCAATCCCCATCCTGGTCAGGACCTCCCATGTAGTGTCCGTGGTAGTAGGCCATCATCTCCCGCGTCAGCAAATAGCCCTGACCATTGCGTTCGTGTGAATCCGCCACGCGCCGCATGTCGGTGGCCGGGTAGATCAGCAGTTGATGGCGCAGGGCCTCAAATGTCGTGGACGGTCCCCCGTCGCGCAGGCTCAGCGCCACCACCGCGGCCAGGTTGCCGCCAGCGCTGTCGCCGCCCACGGCCAGCCGTTGGGCATCGATGCCCAGCGCAGCCGCCTGCGCATGCACCCAGCGCGTGGCGGCCACGCAATCGTCCACGGCGGCTGGGAAGGGATGTTCCGGGGCCAAGCGGTAGTCCACCGACACCACCACAACGCCAGCGCCCAGCGCGAGTTCACGGCAAAGCGTGTCGTGGGTGTCCAGGTCGCCGATCACCCACCCGCCGCCGTGGAAGAAGACCAGCCCAGGCAGGCGCTGATCAGAGCGTGTCTCAACGGGCTGGATGACCCGCACCCGCACCGGGGGATTCAGTGTGTCCTGCGGCGTGATGTCCAGGCTGCGGGCTACCGTGGGTGGCGTGGGCTGCGTGATGTGCTTGCGCTCGAGGTAGGTCCTGCGAGCCTCCTCCACCGACAAGGTGTGCATCGGTGGAACCCCACGGTCGATCATCAGTTGCAGCAGAGCCTGGGCTTGGGGGTGCAACATGAGGGGCCTTTCAAAGCGAGCGCCGTCGTGCGACGGGTGGGTTGCGGGAGAAGTATTGGCGGATGCCGCGGTGCAGCGCGTCGACCAGGTTCGCCTGGTATTCCGAGTCCGCAAGGCGGCGCTCTTCCTCCGGGTTGGAGATGAACGCGGTTTCTACGAGGACACTGGGCACGTCCGGGGCCTTGAGCACGGCAAAGCCAGCCTGCTCCACTCGCCTCTTGTGCAATCGCCCCACGCGGTCCAGGTGCGTGAGCAGGGCGCTGCCCAACTGCAGGCTGTCGTTGATCTGGGCCGTGGTACTCATGTCCAGCATGGCGCGCAGCACCTGGGCATCGGCCACCTGGGCATTGATGCCGCCCACGGCGTCCGATGCGTTTTCCTTGTCGGCGATCCAGCGGGCCGCGGTACTGCTGGCTCCCTGGGTCGACAGTGCATAGACGGAGGCGCCGCGCGCTTGCGGCGTGAAAAAAGCGTCTGCGTGTATCGATACAAATAGATCGGCCTGCACGCGGCGGGCTCGCCGCACCCGCTCACCCAAAGGCACGAAGTAGTCACTGTCGCGGGTCATGTATGCGCGCATGCCGGGCGTGGCATTGATGCGGTCCCGCAGTTGCAGCCCGATGGACAGCACCACATCCTTTTCCTTCAGCCCGCTCGGCCCGATCGCGCCTGGATCCTCACCCCCGTGACCCGGGTCGATCGCCACGATGATCAGGCGTTCCAGGCGTTGGATGTCCTCGGCACTGGGGGTGCTCTCTCGCGGCGCTGGCGTCATGCCGGGAGCACTGGCCCCCGCGCTTCTGGAACCCCCGTCGACGGTCACCACCGATGCAGGTTGGCCCATTCGCCCGATGAATTCACCCAGCGCATCGTCCACCCGCTTTTGAGCCTGACCTTCCGCCCTCAGCTTGTCCTGAAGGAACTGCAGCAGGGGGTCTTGTTCGACCGTGGGATGCAGGTCGAACACCAGTCGATGCTGATACGCCGCCACGGGTTCCAGACTGAAGACCTGGGGTGCCACGCTCTGTTTGAGGTCCAGAACCAAGCGCACCACCCGAGGTTGAAACTGGCCCACCCGCACGGCTGCGATGAAAGGGTCGTCGGGCTGCACCTTGGCCACCAGATCCCGCAACTGTGGTGACAGTTCCAACCCCATCACATCGATCACCAGCCGCTCCGGGTTGTTCAGGCGCTGGTGTTGCACACTCAGGGCGCTGTCGGACTCGATCGTCACCCGCGTGTACTGCGCCGCCGGCCACACGCGAACGGCCCGCACCACGCTGGCCCAGGCCGGCGCGGGAAGGCCCAGGTTGACCAGCAACCCACCCAGGACGTACAGGAAGCCCCGACGGGCCTTGCGTTCAGACTCTGTCATGGGCTTCCATCAGCGCACGCAGCAATCGACGGCCCGCGTCCGTGTGGGCTTGCAAAGCCGCTTGTCGCTGGCAGTCTTCCAAGATCGTCAGGCGAATTGCCAAGTCCGCCACCGGCATCAGCCCCTGCGCCTTTTCGGGCCATTCGCAGAGCTTGAGCCCTGGTACCGAGAACACGTCCCGAAATCCCGCGTCTTCCCATTCCTGGGGGTCGCGGAATCGATAGAAGTCGAAGTGCGCCACCGGCCAGCCCACGTCGTATGTTTCCATCACGGCATAGGTGGGGCTCTTGATGCGGCCTTGCACGCCCAGGGCCTGCAGCAGGAAACGGGTGAAGGTGGTCTTCCCCGCACCCAGATCACCCTCCAGCGTGATCACGGCGTCCTCAGGCCGGGCCTTGGCCAAGGCCCGCGCCGCGCGCGCGCACGCTTCCTCATCAGCCCAATGCAGCACAGCGGTTTCTAGAATGTCGGCATGCGTCACGGTGCACCACGGTTCGAAGGCGCCGCCCCGGCGGAGGGATCTCCGGCTTCCGGCTCGGTGGACCCGAAGGCTGTCTGGCAGCAGTTGCAGGACGACGCGCGCGCCCTGGGATTCTCACAGATCGCCGTGGCCGACGTGGACCTGCAAACCGCAGAGCCCGGATTCCTGGCGTGGCTGGAGGCGGGCTTTGCCGGTGAGATGACCTACATGGCCGAGCATGGGCTCAAACGCCTGCGGCCGGCCGAACTGGTGCCGGGTACGGTGCGCGTCATCACCGCGCGAATGGACTACCTGCCCGCCGCTGCCGAGCCCAATTGGCAGCAGCGGGAGTGGCAGCGGCTGGCACAGCCTACACGGGCCACGGTGTCGGTCTATGCCCGCGGGCGGGACTATCACAAGGTGCTGCGTCAGCGCCTGGCCAAACTGGCTGACGGCCTGCAGCAGCGCATCGGCCCTTTCGGCCACAGGGCCTTCACCGATTCCGCGCCGGTGGCCGAGGTGGAACTCGCCCAGCGCAGTGGCCTGGGTTGGCGCGGCAAACATACCCTGCTCCTTCACCGTGAGGGTGGGTCCATGTTCTTCCTGGGTGAGCTGTTCGTGGATCTTCCACTGCCCGTCACGTCTGCCGTGAGCGACCACTGTGGGCAATGCAGGGCCTGCCTGGACGTCTGCCCCACGCAGGCCATCGTCGCCCCTTATCGGCTGGATGCGCGGCGTTGCATCAGCTACCTCACCATCGAACATCCCGGTTCGATCGAACCCGCCCTGCGGCCTCTGATGGGCAATCGCATTTACGGGTGTGACGACTGCCAGGTGGTCTGCCCCTGGAACAAGTTCGCAAGCACCACGCCCCTGGCGGATTTCAAGGAACGTCCGGCCCTGCGCGATCCAGAACTCCTGCGCCTTTGGACATGGAGCGAGGACGACTTCCTTCGTCACACGGAAGGCAGTGCCATCCGCCGGATCGGATACGAGCGGTGGCGGCGCAATCTCGCCGTGGCCCTGGGCAATGGGCTGCGGCACACGGACGACGTGGAGTGGGCCGTCCAGGCGCGATCCGCCTTGCAGGGTGCATTGGACAGCGCAACCGCACTGGTACGCGAGCACATCGAATGGGCGTTGTCACAGCCAAGGCCCTGAGGCGGTCCCAGGGAGATCCCCTAGGTCTGATCGTGGAATTGCGTAGATGCGCGGGTACATGCACCACCATAATCGCGCCGTCATCCAACTTGGAGTCTCCTGCATGAAGCGTCTGACCCTCAAGCTCTTATCCCTGGCCGCCATCACGGTGGTCGGTGCGGCGCCATTGGCCACCCAGGCCCAGTCGACCTATCCGAACAAGAACGTGCGCCTGATCGTGCCGTTCGCACCGGGCGGCACAACGGACATCATCGCCCGCATCATCGGCGAGAAGTTGGGTCCTGCCCTGGGTGGAACGGTGGTGATTGAGAATCGCGCCGGCGGTGGTGGCTCGGTGGGTGCGCTGGAAGTGGTGCGGGCACAGGCCGATGGCCACATTTTGGGTATGGCCACGGTGTCCACCACGGCGGCGAACCCGGCAATCAACGCCCGCATCGGCTACGACCCCACAACGGACTTCACGCCGATCATCAACATCGCGGCCACGCCCAATGTGATCGCGGTCCATCCCAGCTTTCCGGCGCGGGACTACAACGGCTTCCTGGCCGAGTTGAAGAAGTCTCCCGGCAAGTACAGCTATTCCAGCTCCGGCACCGGTGGCATCGGCCATCTGCAGATGGAGCTCTACAAGAGCCTGTCACAGACCTTCGTGCTGCACATTCCCTATCGCGGCGCGGGCCCTGCGCTCAACGACACGGTGGCTGGCCAAGTGCCGATGATCTTCGACAACCTGCCCTCGGCCTTGCCCTTCATCCGTGACAACCGGCTGGTGCCCATCGTGGTGGCTGCACCACAGCGCCTGACGCAATTGCCCAACGTGCCCACCTTCAAGGAAGTGGGTCTTGATCCTGTCAACCGCATGGCCTACTACGGCATCCTGGGACCCAAGGGCATGCCGCGCGACGTGGTCGACAAGATCAACGCCGCGGTGCGCAAGGTGTTGGAAGACCCGTCCGTGCGCAAGCGCATCGAGGATACGGGGTCGCTCATCATTGCCAACACGCCGGCGCAGTTCAGCGAGCAGATCAGGGCCGAGTTCGACGTCTACAAGAAGGTGGTCAACGAGCAGAAGCTCAAGCTCGACTGACCTTGCCCAGGCGGGCGGCGGCCGTTGGTGTCTTCTGTTGCATCACGTCCTCAGCAGGCCACGGCCGGCCCGCTGCCCGCCGCCTCCGCTGCGGTGCTCGACCGCTTCCTGGACGCCATCTGGCTCGAGGACGGGTTGAGTGCCTTGACCCTGGCGGCCTACAGGCGCGACCTGACCCTCTACGCGCAGTGGTGGCATGAACAGCGAGCGCGTGGCGACCATTCAGGCCAAGACGACCTGAACGCCAGTCTTCTGGCGTCCACCGAGGCCGATGTGTTGGCCTACATGGCCGTGCGCCATGCCCAATCCGAGGCCACCACCGTCAATCGGCGCACCACGGTGTTCCGCCGCTTCTTCCGTTGGGCCCTGCGCGAACACCTCATCACGCAGGACCCCACGCTCAAGATGGCCGGCAGTCGCCAGCCCTTGCGTGTACCCAAGACCTTGAGCGAAGCCCAGGTTGAGGCGCTCCTCAACGCGCCTGATCTGGAAACTCCGCTGGGGCTGCGCGACCGCGCCATGCTTGAACTGATGTACGCCTGTGGCCTGCGGGTTACCGAACTCGTGGCCCTGAAGTCGGTTCAGGTGAGCTTGGCCGAAGGTGTTCTGAAGGTGATGGGCAAGGGCTCGCGTGAGCGCTTGGTGCCCTTCGGCCAGGAGGCGCAAACCTGGCTGGAGCGATATCTGAGGGACAGCCGCACCGCCATCCTGAAAGGCCAGATCAGCGATGCGCTGTTCGTCACAGGCCGCGGCGGGCCCATGACGCGGCAAATGTTCTGGACACTGGTCAAGCAGCATGCCCGAACGGCCGAGGTGATGACGCCCTTGTCACCCCACACCCTGCGGCATGCCTTTGCCACGCATCTGCTCAATCACGGGGCTGACCTGCGGGTGGTGCAGATGCTGCTGGGTCACGCTGACATTTCCACCACGACCATCTACACCCACGTGGCGCGCGAGCGGCTGCGGCAACTGCACCAGAAGCACCACCCGCGGGGTTGAGCACGGCCACGGACCCGCTCAATAGGGTTGCGCCAGCGCCTCCAGTTCCGACGCTTCGAAGCCCGCACGCCGCCTGGCCTCCAGGTTGAAGGGCGGCTTGAGCCGAGGGGCACCGTGGGCGCGGGCCAGGGCGCGAAAGGCGGACAAGGGCTCCAAGCCGCGCTCGGCGCACAGGTGGCGAAACCATCGGTTGCCCACCTCCACATGCCCGACCTCGTCCCGCAGGATGATGTCCAGGATCTCCACCGCACGCTGGTCGCCCGCACGGCGCAGACGCGCCTGCATCGGCGGGGTGGCATCCAGCCCCCGCGCCTCCAGCAGACGCGGCACCAGTGCCATGCGCGCCAGCACGTCGTCCGCAGTCTTGGCGGTCATCATCCAAAGGCCATCGTGCGCTTCGAAGTCGCCGTAGGCATGGCCCAGGCTGCGCAGGTGGGCCTGCAGCATGCTGAAGTGCAGGGCCTCCTCGCGGGCTACCCGCAACCAGTCGGCATAGAAGGCCTTCGGCATCGAAGTGAAGCGCCAGACGGCATCCAGTGCCAGGTTGATTGCGTTGAACTCAATGTGCGTGACCGCATGGATCAGCGCTGCGTGCCCTTCTGGGGTGCCGGGTGAGCGGGGCGGCAGGTCTCGGGGGGCCACCAACATCGGGCGCTCCGGGCGGCCGGGCAGGCTGGTGGTTGCGGCCCATTCATCCAGTGACTCATGCGCATCCAGACTTGCTTCACCAGCCAGCCAGGACTCGTGCAGGGCCGTCACCACCGCGGCTTTTTCATCGGGATCGCGCAGGGCCAAGGCCCGCAGCGCACGCGTTCGCATCTGCATCCCTAGAATTATCCCGATGTCCGAGTTGCGTAAATTCCTATTTGAAGGCCTGCCGGTCCGCGGCATGCTGGTGTGCCTCACCGACGCCTGGCAAGACCTGCTCAAGCGCCGCGAGGGGGCTGAGTCGGGCGCCTATCCGCCGCCCGTACGTACCCTGCTCGGTGAAATGGCCGCCGCCGGCGTGCTCATGCAGTCGAACATCAAGTTCAACGGTGCGCTCATTCTGCAGATGCAGGGCGATGGACCCGTGCGCCTGGCGGTGGCCGAAATTCAGCCGGACCTCAGCTTCAGGGCCACGGCCACCGTTAACGGTACGGTGGCCGCCGATGCTCGGCTCGAAGCCCTGCTCAACGTGCATGGGCAGGGGCGCTGCGCCATCACGCTGGACCCCAAGGATCGTCTACCCGGTCAACAACCCTATCAGGGTGTGGTGCCGCTTCATGGCGACCAGCGCGAGCCTCTGCAGAACCTGTCCGAGGTGCTGGAGCACTACATGCTGCAATCCGAACAACTGGACACGCGCATGGTGCTGGCCGCCAACGACGAACGGGCTGCCGGGCTGCTGATCCAGCGTCTGCCCGTGGGCGGTGACTCCAATATTGGTGGCGCGCATTGGAAGAGCGATGAGGAGGCCATCGGTCAGTCCGAAGACTTCAACCGGATCGCTCACCTGGCCGCCACGCTGACGAAGGAAGAACTGCTGACGCTGGACGCCGACACCATCCTGCGTCGGTTGTTCTGGGAAGAGGACGTGCGGCACTTTGAACCCATGCGCCCTCGGTTTGCCTGCCGTTGCTCGCGCCAGCGGGTACAGCGCATGCTCAGCGGACTGGGCGAGGAAGAGAGCCGCAGCATCCTGGCCGAGCAAGGCCGTGTGGACATCGGATGCGAGTTTTGCGGCGCGCGCTACCAGTTCGACGCGGTGGATGTGGAGCAGATGTTCACGCCCGGCTCCGACCAGCCGCCCACCTCGCGCTCCGTTCAGTAAAGGCCCAGGCCCTCGCGCACATGCCCCACGGCGCAGGCCAGGCGCTGTGGGCCCAGGCCCTGCACCTCTCGGGCCTGGACTCCAGCGTCCTGCAAGGCCTGCATCACCAACGCCCTGACGGGCTCGCGCACATGGGCCCCATCCCGGATCATGGGGTCGGGCACCCAGGGCAGGTCGTTGGCCGTCACCAGGGTCAGGCTGTAGCTGCGCTGAAGCCGTTGCGCCTGATCCATCAGGGCGGTGTCCTTGAAGAGCAGTTGGCTGTAGACCGCCGTCATCACGGCCGTGGTGTCGGCCACCACGATGTCGTGATGTTCGCAGGCCATGGCGATGCGCCGGGTCTGCTCGGCCGCGATGTCGGCCTGTTCCTCCGGTTGTGGTGTGCGGCCCTCGCGCTCACACCACTCCCTCAGCCATTCACTCACCCAAGTGCAGCGCAGGCCATGCTGTTGTTGCAGGGCCTGTGCCAGCTCCTGGGCCAGCGCCGTCTTGCCCGTGCTTTCTGCGCCCAGCAGGGCCACCACGCGGCACGCGCCGTTTGGCGCAGGGTTCATACCGCCGGCGCTCATGCCGCCCGGTCCTGCGAGGCTCGGCGCCACATCCACCACCCCCAGGCGGACATCAATGCGAAGACCGCGTACAGCACGACCGTGGGCCACAGGCGCTGTTGGGCGAACAGCAGCACCGCACAGACGTTCACAGCCAGCCAAGCCAGCCAGTTCTCGTGGTACTTGCGCGCCAGCATCCAGGTGGCCACCAGGCTTCCGGCGGTGGGCAGGGCGTCCGCATACGGAGCGGGGCTGTCGGTGGTGTGGGCCAGCAGGGTGCCCAAAAGGCCCCACAACAACAACGCGGCCAGCCCACAGCGTCGAAGTACGCAGGCCGATGCCAGCCGCGGTTGCAGCCGCTCATCTGCCGGCGACTTCACTGAAGGGCCATCGGGCGCGGGAGCGTTACGCAACCACTCCCACAGCCCCCAGGCCGCCATCGCCACAAAGACCAGTTGAAGTGCAGCCTGTCCGTACAGGCGGCTGTCGAGGAACACCAGGGCGTAAAGGAGGGAGCTGCACATCGCCAGCGGCCACCCCCAGGCGCTCCCGCGCGCGTTGCACACCACCATGATCAGGCCCAACAGTGCTCCCAACCATTCGGCACGCGACACTGGCGAGCCTGCCCAGGAAAAGTCAGTGGACTGCAGCGAGGCCGCCCAGGACCCGAGGAACCCGAATTCGCTCATCAACGCCGCGGCGTCACCTGGATGTAGACCTCATCGCGCTTGACCATGCCCAGCTCGGCGCGCGCCTTCTCCTCCACCATCTCCAGACCCTCGCGCAGGTCCTTCACTTCGGCCTGCACCTGTTCGTTGCGGGCCTTGGCTTCGTCGATCTGACCGCGCACGTCCTCAAGCTGGCCGTTCAGCCCCCGAACGTGGAAGACGCCATTGCGACTGAACCACAGGTCCACCTGCACCAGCACCAGCAGGGCCAGAAAGATGGCGGTGATCCAGCGCATCGTCATTCAGGCCGAAGGCACCGCTCGCGTGGGGCAGGGGGTGCTTGCATTCAGCGCAGGTTGTAGAAGGCCGCACGGCCCGGGTACACCGCCACGTCACCCAGGTCTTCCTCGATGCGCAGCAGCTGGTTGTACTTGGCCATGCGGTCACTGCGGCTCAGCGATCCGGTCTTGATCTGGCCGGCGTTGGTGCCCACGGCAATGTCGGCGATGGTGGAGTCCTCCGTCTCACCGCTGCGGTGGCTGATGACGGCCGTGTAGCCCGCGCGCTTGGCCATCTCGATGGCGGCAAAGGTCTCGGTCAGGGTACCGATCTG
>JAIYCN010000360.1 GCA_027487995.1 Rubrivivax sp.
AGGTGGCACCTGCACGCAAGGGTATTCCCTAGAATTCGAGTATTCGCTTGTGTATACAGTTTGGCGCACACTTCCTGCGCCAAACGTATCCATGTCCCGCGGCACCACCACCCAACGCATCGTTGATTCGGTCACAGCGGCCATTGTGGAGCGGCGCCTCATGCCGGGGACCAAACTGGCCGAACAGCGCCTGGCCGACATCTTCCAGGTCTCGCGCACGGTGGTGCGCCAAGCGCTGAACCAGCTCAGCCGAGACCGCCTCATCACCTTGGAGCCCGCGCGCGGCGCGTTCGTGGCCACGCCCAGCGTGGAGGAGGCGCACCAGGTCTTTGAACTGCGCCAGATGATGGAAGGCGCCATGATGCGGCTGCTTGTTCAGCGCATCACGCCCGAGCAGGTCAGTGAACTGCGCGCCCATCTGCAGGCCGAACAGACCGCCATCGCGCTCAATGACGTGGCCGAGCGCACCCGCCTGCTGGCCCACTTCCACAGCCTGCTGGCGCGCATGACCGGCAACCGCGTGCTGGAAGAACTGCAGGCCGATCTGCTTTCGCGCTCCAGCCTCATTTCGCTGATGTACCAGTCCTCGCAATCGGCCTCCGAATCGTCGGCTGAGCACGCCGCCATCGTCGACGCGCTGGAGCGGCGCGACGAAGCCACCGCCGTGCGCCTGGCCGAGTCGCACATCGAGCAGGTTGAGCGCAATCTGCAACTCGACCCCCGCGTGCCCGACCTGGCCGAAGTGCTGAAGGACCGTTTGTGAACGCCCTGCACCGAATCGAATCGGTCGCTGCACCCCCGAGGTGCATCACTCGCACGTTTTCCCGGCCGTGCCCTGTGCACGGCTCTTGCAGTCCACCCGCAGTCCCGACCAACGCCAACGGAGTGAATCCATGAAACTCAACCCCATCCGCCGCCGCCTGCTCGGCACCCTCTCTGCTGCTGCCATGGTCGCCCTGGGCGCAACCGCCGTGTCGGCCCAGGCGCAAACGGCCATCAAGTTCCAACTCGACTGGCGCTTTGAGGGCCCAGCCGCGCTGTTCCTGGGCTCAGCCGCCAAGGGTTACTACAAGGCCGCCGGGCTGGACGTCACCATCGACGCGGGCAACGGCTCGGGCGGTACGGTGCAGCGCGTGGCCTCTGGCGCCTATGACATGGGCTTTGCCGACCTGGCCGCGCTCATGGAGTTCCATGCGAACAACCCCGATGCGCCGAACAAGCCGGTGGCGGTGATGATGGTCTACAACAACACGCCCGCGGCCGTGCTCACGCTGAAGAAGACCGGCATCGCCAAGCCTTCGGACCTCACCGGCAAGAAGCTGGGTGCGCCGGTGTTCGACGCCGGCCGCAAGGCCTTCCCCATCTTCACCAAGGCCAACAGCGTGGGCAATGTCACCTGGGTCAGCATGGACCCGCCTCTGCGCGAAACCATGCTGGCCCGCGGTGAGGTGGACGCCATCACCGGCTTCTCCTTCACCTCGCTGCTCAACCTGGAAGCGCGCGGCGTGAAGACGTCTGACATCGTGGTGATGCCTTATGCCGACAACGGCGTGAAGCTCTATGGCAACGTCATCATCGCCAGCCCCAAGATGATCAAGGAGAACCCGGCCGCGGTGAAGGCCTTCCTCAGCTCCTTCACCAAGGGCGCCAAGGACGTGATGGCCAACCCCGACGCCGCCATCGACTTCGTCAAGGCCCGCGACGGCATCATCAACGTGGACCTGGAAAAGCGCCGTCTGCGCATGGCCATCGACGCGGTGGTGGCCAGCCCCGATGCCCGCGCCGAGGGCTTTGGCCAGGTGGTGCCCGGTCGTCTGGCGCTGATGGCTTCGCAGGTGTCCGATGCCTATGGCACCAAGACCCGCATCAACCCCGACACCGTGTGGACGGATGCCTTCCTGCCCTCCAAGGCTGAGCTCAACATCCTCCCCCCGGTGAAGAAGTGATGAGCATGGACGCCGCATCCCAGCCCTTCGTCGACTTCCAGAACGTCTGGCTGGCCTACAACGATGAGTTGCTGGCCAAGAACCAGTTCGCCGTTGAAGACATCTCGCTGCAGGTGCAGCAGGGTGAGTTCATCGCCATCGTCGGGCCTTCGGGGTGCGGCAAGTCCACCTTCATGAAGCTCACCACCGGCTTGAAGATGCCCAGCCGCGGCAGCATCCTCATCGCAGGGCAGCCGGTGACGGGCCCGCTGAAGATCAGCGGCATGGCCTTCCAGGCGCCCAGCCTGCTGCCCTGGCGCACCACGCTGGACAACGTGCTGCTTCCCCTGGAGATCGTCGAGCCCTACCGTTCGCAGTTCAAGTCGCGGCGCAAGGAGTTCGAGGAAAAGGCCCGCGCGCTGCTCAAGAGCGTGGGCCTGGGTGGCTATGAGGACAAGTTCCCCTGGCAGCTCTCGGGCGGCATGCAACAGCGGGCCAGCATCTGCCGCGCGCTGGTGCACGAGCCACAGATGCTGCTGCTTGACGAGCCCTTCGGCGCCCTGGACGCCTTCACGCGTGAGGAACTGTGGTGCGCCTTGCGCGACCTGCACGCCGCGCAGAAGTTCAACGTCATTTTGGTCACGCACGACTTGCGCGAGAGCGTGTTCCTGGCCGACACCGTCTACGTGATGAGCCGCAGCCCCGGCCGCTTCGTGGTGCGCAAGGACATCGAACTGCCGCGCCCGCGCGACCTGGAGGTGACCTACACCCCGCAGTTCACCGACATCGTTCACGAGTTGCGCGGCCATATCGGCGCCATTCGCCAGCCCGTGGGGCAGGGCGGGGCACTGCCGCAGTAAGGGGACAACCATGAAGATTTCCAAGACCACCGAACGCTGGTCCCCGCTCATCGTGCTGGCGGGCATCCTCCTCCTGTGGCAAGCCTTCGTCAGTGCCTTGTCCATCCCCGACTACATCTTCCCGGGGCCGTGGCAGATTGCCGGTGAATTCATGGAATTCAAGGGTCCGTTGCTGGAAGCGGCCTGGAAGACCTTCTGGGTCACGATGCTGGGCTTTGGCCTGTCCATCGTGGTGGGCGTGCTGCTGGGCTTTCTCATCGGCTCCTCGCGCCTGGCCTACACCGCGCTGTATCCGCTCATGGTGGCATTCAACGCCGTGCCCAAGGCCGCCATCGTGCCCATCCTGGTGGTGTGGTTCGGTATTGGCCTGGGTCCGGGCATCCTCACGGCCTTTCTCATCTCCTTCTTCCCCATCACGGTGAACATCGCCACCGGCCTGGCCACTCTGGAGCCTGAGCTTGAAGATGTGCTGCGCGTGCTGGGTGCCAAGCGTTGGGATGTGCTGGTGAAGGTGGGCCTGCCGCGGTCCATGCCCTACTTCTACGGTTCCCTCAAGGTGGCCATCACGCTGGCCTTCGTGGGCACCGTGCTCGCGGAGATGACGGCCGGTGACTCCGGCATCGGGTACCTGATGCAAACCGCCGGCTCCCAGCAACGCCTGCCACTGGCGTTTGCGGGCCTGGTGGTGATCGGCGCCATGGCGATGGCCATGTACGAGTTGTTCTCCTTCGTGGAAAAGCGCACCACAGGCTGGGCGCACCGTGGCTCGCAGGCTGCGTGAAGGGTTGGAGAACTGGGGTAAAGAACTGTGAAGGCGCGCGCTGGCCCGTGGCCGGCGCCGTAGACTTCCGCGTGTAACTGCTTGGGGTCGGGAGCCCGCGCCTGCGGGACCGCCGCTTCCGTACCCGTACCTAAGCACCGGAGGACTCGCATGAACAAGACTCTGCTGGCCTTGGCCGCCTCACTCGCATTGACGGGCATTGCGCTTGCGCAAATGCCTGCTCCCACCCCGGCGGCACCGCCGCTGGAGGCGCCTGCTCCCGTATGGGAACCCTCGGTTGGCGTACCTGTGGCTGCGCCTGCCGGTGCCGTCCCGGTACCTGCACCCGTACATTCACCCGTACCTGCAGCCATGCCGGCCACGGCTTGGGCCCATGTGCTTTCGGTGACCGCCATTTCCCAGCCGTATGGCAGCCGTGTCGTGTGCAACCAGGTCGAAGTACCGGCCCCCACCTCCGGTGCGGGAGCAGTGGCCGGGGCGCTGGTGGGCGCGGCCGTGGGCAGCCAAGTGGGTGGTGGTGCGGGTACCGCACTGGCCACCGCGGCGGGCCTTGTTGGTGGGGCCATGTTGGGCGACAAGGCAGAGCAGGGTGGCCGCACGCAGGCGGTTCGGCAGTGCGTCACGCAGGCCGGCCCCGATGTGGCCTACCAGGTGGTGTACGAACACGCCGGCCAGCAGTACAGCGCCGTCCTGCCTTACCACCCGGGGGCCACGCTGCAGGTGCAGTTGGGCCCCGTGCCCGTCTCCAGCGCCATGGTTGGTGCGGCCCCGGCCTTCAATCCTGCTCCGGTGCTGGTGTCGCCGTTGGTTTACGGTGCACCGCCGGCCGTGGTGGTGGGTGTGGGCCGAGCATGGGGCCGTCCCCACTACGGCGGCTGGGGCTGGCGCGGCGGGCATCGCCACTGGCGTTATTGAGCCTGCTCCACGCAGGCTGAGGCGGGCGTTCCGATGATCGGGTGGTGTGCCTTCGGGTGGCACACGTACCCCATCGGAGACCCAGATGCCCCACATCCCCGCCACCGAAATCGTCTTTTCCCATCTCCCGCGCTCGCTGGCGCTGGAAGCCGCCATCCAACGGCGCGTGGAACACCTCAGCCAGTTCTGCCCAGACCTGCACACCTGCCGCGTGGTGGTGGAGCCCGTACAACGCCACACCCATCAAGGGCGGCCCTATGAGGTGCGCCTGGATGTGACCCTCAACGGCCAGGAGTTGGTGGCCAACCGCAGCCGGCACGAGGATGTGTACGTCGCCCTGCGTGACGCGTTTGGCGGCATGACGCGCCAGTTGGAGGACGCTGTGCGCCGCCGCCGCGCCGGGCCGCATTACCGGGACACCCTGCGCGGTCAGGCCTGAGTTTCAGTGCGCCCGGATCTGTCGCCGCACCTGCTTGACCAGACGCTCGCATTGCGTCGGGCTGAGCTGACCCAGCAGGCGCTCCCACCGCTGGGCCAGCAGCGGCTGTTCCCACTGGCGCTGCAGTGCCCAGGCCACCGTGTGGGCGTTGTCGCGGAGGCCGCCTCCGTGGGCGGTTGGCGGCCCTGCGGCGTCCAGTCGCCGGGCCAGCAGCGTGTGCGCCACCAGGTGCCACGCCTGCAGGCAGGCCTGGGGCACCTTGGCCGTGATCTGCAGCAGCCGTTGCCCGGGGTGGTCGTGCAGCAGGGCCTCCATCAGCAGCGCCTTCAGCGCATGGGCAGCGGGGTGCTGGGGCAGGGGGATTTCTGAACCGCTTGTCGATTCGAAGAAGAGGTCCGCCTGCGCAAGGGATGCGCCGGGGACGTTCAGGGGAGTTGGGCCCGGATTGGGACCTGTTCGGGTTCTGGTCGTCTGGGCAAGGTTGGGCAGGTTCATGGGGCACTCCAGGTATTCGTGGTTTGAAGATCGGTTGGCGTGGTTTTGCGGGGTGTGCAAGGGCATCTTCGGCGCTCAGTGGCTCATGGCGTGAGCCACTGAAACTGAAGGGCTGCTAACATCGGCAGCACCATGGGCAATACCGAACGCCTCTACCGCATTGAAAGCCTCATCAAGTCACGGGGTCACGTCACCCTGGAGGAGATGATCGAGACGCTGGAGGTCTCGCGCGCCACCCTCAAGCGCGACCTGGCCTACCTGCGTGACCGCATGGGCGCGCCCATCG
>JAIYCN010000024.1 GCA_027487995.1 Rubrivivax sp.
CAGAGGCTGCCTCAGGATCTGAAGGTCGGCCCAGAACGGAGCGCCGCCGGCGGTGGGCAAGTGGGACAGCGCGTGCCAGGCCTTGCGGTGCAGGGTGCCGCCCAGCGTGAAGGCGTGCAGGCTGTCAGCCACCGGTGCGGCGCAACAGGGTCGAGATGTCCTGCGCGGCTTGACGCAGAGCCGGCAGGGCTTGTGTCATCAGGGTTTCGCGCGGCGTGCCGGAGTTGGCGCTGATGTTGAGCGCAGCCGTGACCCGGCCGCTTCGGTCTTCGATGGGTGCCGCCAGGGACGTGAGGCCCTGCTCCAGTTCATCGGCCACCAGGCACCAGCCCTGTTCACGGGTGTGGTCGATGGCCGCCAGGATCTTGTCCACTTGGGTCAGCGTAGCGGGCGTGCGGGCCGGCAAGGGGCCTTCGCCGAGGCAGGCCTGGCGTTCCTGCGCGCCCAGGCCACCCAGCAGAACGCGGCCCATGGAGGTGCAGTAGGCCGGCAGGCGGCTGCCCACGCCCAGATTGATGCTCATGATCTTGCGGGCCGGTACCCGCAGCAGGTAGACGATTTCAGCGCCGTCCAGCACGGCCATGGAACAGGACTCATGCACCGTCTCCGCCAGGCGCTGCATCACCGGCTCGGCCAGATGCCAAAGGGGCTGCGAACTCAAGTAGGCGAAACCCAATTCCAGGATCCGGGGCGTGAGGCGAAAGTGCCGCCCATCGGCCTGCACGTAGCCCTGACCGGCCAGGGTGAGCAGGATGCGCCGCGCTCCGGCCCTCGTCAGGCCCGTGCGCTGGGCCACTTCGGTCAGGGTTTGCGCGGGATGCGCCGCATCGAAGCTTCGGATGACCTGCAGGCCACGGGCAAAGGACTGCACATGGCGGTCGGAAGGACGCGGCGCGGAGGACTCGGACATGATGGGAATTATGGAGGGCGAGTGGGCTGTCATCGGGATTCGGTACCATTTCCGGTTGCGCCGGATGGACCCGGCACTGCACAGGAGCGCACAACATGGCCATGGACGTGGTGGATTTCGAGATCAAGGGTTCGGAGATGCAACTCGTGGAGGTCGAACTCGACCCGGGCGAGGCGGCGGTCGGCGAGGCCGGCAGCATGATGTTCATGGACGCCGGCATTTCCATGGACACGGTATTCGGTGACGGCAGCCAGCAGCAGGGCGGCTTCTTCGGCAAGCTGCTGGGCGCGGGCAAGCGTCTCATCACGGGCGAGTCGCTGTTCACCACGGTGTACACGAACCAGGCTTCCAGCAAGCAACGGGTGGCCTTTGCGGCGCCGTACCCAGGCAAGATCCTGCCCATGGATCTCAAGCAGCTGGGCGGCATGCTCATCTGCCAGAAGGACTCCTTCCTGTGTGCGGCGCGCGGCGTGTCCCTGGGCATCCACTTCCAGCAGAAGCTGTCAGTGGGCTTCTTCGGCGGCGAGGGCTTCATCATGCAGCGCCTGGAGGGTGACGGCCTGGCCTTTGTGCATGCCGGCGGCACGGTGATCCGCCGCGAACTGCAGCCCGGTCAGACCCTGATGATCGACACGGGTTGCGTGGTGGCCTACACGCCCAATGTGAATTTCGAAATCCAGTACGTGGGCAAGATCAAGACGGCCCTGTTCGGAGGCGAGGGCCTGTTCTTCGCCAAGATGACGGGCCCGGGCACGGTGTGGCTGCAGAGCATCCCGTTCTCGCGCCTGGCCTCGCGCATCTTTGCGGCGGCACCTCAGATGGGCGGCTCGCGTGAGCAAGGGTCGGTGCTGGGTGCGGTGGCCGGCGGAACGGTGTTGGGCGGGATCTTTGGTGACGATGAGTGATTCGGGGGCGACGGCACGCGTGAACGCCCTGAAGATGCAGGATTCCTTGAACCCGGCCACCAGCCGTCGGCGTTTGTTGTGCGCCAGCGCGGCTTGGTGCTCGGGCCTGGGAGCGGCATTGGCTGCTGGGCTTGCGGCCCCGGCTGGCGCCAAGCCTGCGGCCGCGCAGGCCGCGACACCCGCGCCCATCTTCGTGCTCAATTCGCTCGACGCGGATGTGAGCGTGATTGATGTGCCGGCCTACACCGAGCGCACGCGGCTGGCCACCGGCAAGGAGCCGCATCACCTCTACCTCACGCCGGACGAGAAGAGCGTCATCGTGGCCAATGCGGCCTCCGATTCGCTGACCTTCATCGACCCGCTGACCGCGCAGGTTCAGCGCACGGTTCGCCAGATCATCGATCCCTATCACCTGCGGTTCTCGCCGGACATGAAGTGGTTCGTGACCGCAGCCAACCGCCTGAACCATGTGGACGTGTACCGCTGGCTGCCCCAGCAGCCCGACGCGCCGCTGGCCTTGGCCAAGCGGGTGCATGCGCCCAAGACGCCCAGCCACCTGATGATCGACAGCCGCAGCACGGTGGTGTACTGCACCTTGCAGGACAGCGACGAACTGCTGGCACTGGACCTGGCCACGCAGGCCGTGCGGTGGACCGCACCCACGGGCAAGATGCCCGCGGACCTCTACCTCACGGCGGACGATCGCACCTTGCTCATCGGCATGACGGGTTCGGACGTCGTCGAAGCCTATGACGTGAGTGGGACTGGAAAGCCAAGGCTCATCAAGCGCATCACCACCGGCAAGGGCGCCCACGCGTTTCGTGCGCGGGGCGACAAGCGCCATGTGTTCGTGAGCAATCGTGTGGCCAACACCATCAGCCTCATCGATACGCAAAGCCTGAACGTGGTTGAGCGCTACACCGCCCCGGGCGGGCCGGACTGCATGGAGTTCCTCTCGGACGAACGCACTCTGTTGGTGACGTCCCGTTGGGCGCGCAAGCTGACCTGCATCGACACCGTGGAAAAGCGGGTGGTTCGCCAAGTGAATGTGGGCCGTTCGCCGCACGGCGTGTGGACCCTGGCGCACGCGGGCCGCGTGTAGCGGTGCGTGGTGACATGAACAGTGCGCACCGGCCCCGCTGGAGGCAGCTGACATCGACGGCCGCCGCGGCGCTGATGGCGATGGCGTGTGCCGGATGGGGCTTTGTCTTCGCCAATCCGGGCTCGTTCGCCACTTCTGCGAATTGCGCCAAGCCTGTCTACCTCACCTTCGACACTGGCCATATGGGCGTGGCTGATCTCGTGGCCGATGTGCTTCAGCGCCACCAGGTGCCCGTCACGTTTTTCCTCGCCCGCGAGCGCACGCTCAACGGGGGCCATACCTTGGATGATGAGTGGGCCCCTTGGTGGCGTGCGCGCGCCGCAGAGGGGCATGCCTTCGCCTCGCACACCTGGGACCACTGGGTGCTGCAACCGGGCAGCGCGTGGCGATTCAAGGCCACGCAGGGCGATCGGCGAGGGCAGGTGCTGACGGCGGACGAAGCGGCCTACTGTGAGCAGTTGCGCCAGCCGGTGCGGCGGTTCGAGGCCATGACGGGACAGCGCATGGCCGCGGCCTTCCGCGCGCCTGCCGGGCGAACATCCGAGTCCTTGATCGCCGCCGCGCGAGCCTGCGGATTCGAGCATGTGGGCTGGTCCAGCGCGGGGTTTCTCGGCGATGAACTCGACAGCACGCGCTTTCCCAACGAACAATTGCTCAAGAAAGCCTTACGGGACATCCGTGCCGGCGACGTGCTGGTGGCGCACCTGGGCATCTGGGATCGCAAGGAAGCGTGGGCGCCGGCGGTGTTGGAGCCGCTGGTCGCGGGGCTCAAGGAGCGCGGCTTTTGCTTTCGCACCTTGCGTGAACACCCGGTGCATGGGGCGGCGTTTGCGCGCCGCGCGCCGGTGGATGAGGTCAGGCGTTGAACATGGAGTGGTTGGACCGTCTTCAGCAAGGGGTGTTCGAACACCTGATCCTGCCCATCATGCTGGCGATGGGCCTGGACGCGCAGATCGAGGACGGCTACGTGGGGGCCCTGTGGCTTCTGGCCGGCCTTGCACAGTTGGCGGTGGTGGCCCTGGTCTTGTCGCCGCTGCAGCGGTGGAAGCCGGCTGAGCGGGTCGATGACCGCGATGCGGGGGCGAAAGCCGCCCTTCGCACCGCCATCCGCCCCGACATCCTCTACACCCTGATCCACCGCCTTGGTCTGTTCCGGGCGGTGCTCTTCATTTCGCTCGAGCCCGTGTGGAGCGCTGCTCTGGGGTTGCTTCGCACCTGGGGCCTGCCGAGCTGGCACCTCGACTCGCTGTGGCCGAGCGTGAGTGATGTCGCCTGGGTGTCCTTCCTGATCTACCTGCTGGTCTTTGACTTCCTGGGTTGGCTGCTGCACTGGCTGCAGCACCGCTGGGGGTGGTGGTGGCAATTGCACGCGCTGCATCACAGCCAGCGTCACATGACGGTGTGGACCGACAACCGCAACCACCTCTTGGACGACGTCCTCCATGACTTGGTGTTTGTGTTCGTCGGGCTGGTGATTGGCGTGGCGCCGGCGCAGTTCGTGGCGGTGGTGGCGGTGATGCAGCTCATGGAGAACCTGTCGCACGCCAACCTGCGCCTGTCCTTTGGCCACGTCGGAGACCGCCTGCTGGTCAGTCCCATGTTCCATCGGCGGCATCACGCCATGGAGTTGCCCGAAGAGTTCCACGGCGACCGCGCGGCTGCGGTGCGGGGCTGCAACTACGGCGTGCTCTTCCCCTTCTGGGACCAACTCTTCGGCACGGCCGATCATCGGGAAGGCTACTGGCCCACCGGCCTGCGCGACCAGCTGCCTGAACACGGCGGGCGTGACTATGGGCAAGGCTTTTGGGCGCAGCAGCGCCTGGGCTTGATGCGGCTGCTGGGGCGCGCGTGACCGCGGTGTTCGAATCCCTGGCCCGCGCCATGGGCTACTGCCTGATGCCCCGCGTGGTGGCGCTGTCGCTGTTGCCGCTGCTGATGCTGATGGTGACCTGCGGCGCCCTCACCTGGGTTTATTGGGAAGAGGGTGTGGCCCTGGTGCGCGACGCGCTGGAGTTTTCCGCACTGTTGGGTGCGGCGCTGAGGTGGTTGGAATCCATCGGCGCGCCGAATCTCAAGACCGTGCTGGCGCCGCTCATCCTGGTGGCCCTGGTGGTGCCGGTGCTGGTGGTGGCCTGCCTCATGGTGGTGGCGCAGTTCATGACGCCGGCCCTGGTGAACCTGGTGGCGCAGCGCCGCTTTGTGGATCTGGAGCGCCGCAAGGGCTCGCCGGTGTGGTGGGCGCTGGTGCGCTCCGTGGGCCTGTCCTTGCTCGCCGTGCTGGTGCTGTTGGCCTCCATCCCCCTGTGGCTGATACCGCCCCTGGTGCTGCTGATACCGCCCTTGGTGTGGGGATGGCTGGCCATGCAGGTGATGAGCTTTGATGTGTTGGCCGAGCACGCCACGCCGCAGGAGCGGCAAACACTCATGCGGGCGCATCGCTGGCCTTTGCTGGCCATTGGCGTGGCCTCCGGCATCATGGGCGCCGCGCCAGGCGCGGTGTGGGCCTTCAGCGCGCTCACACTGGTGCTGGCGCCCCTGGTGATGATGGCCTCCATTTGGCTCTACACCGCGGTCTTCGCGTTGACCTCCCTGTGGTTCGCCCACTACCTGCTGGCGGCCCTGCAGCAACACCGACGCACCACGCAGGGCGAAGTGCTGGATGCACAGCCCACCGCGACCGCACTCACTCCAACCAACACCCCATGAACTTCGGCCTCATCATCGTCGGCGACGAAATCCTCTCCGGCAAACGCCAGGACAAGCACCTGCCCAAGGTGATTGAACTCCTGAGCGCGCGCGGCCTGCAGCTGAGCTGGGCGCGCTACGTGGGCGACGATCGCGCACGCATCACCGCTTTCCTCAAGGACGCTTTCTCGAGTGGGGATGTGGTGTTCTCCTGCGGCGGCATTGGCGCCACGCCGGACGACCACACGCGGCAGTGCGCAGCCGCAGCGCTGGGCGTTGAATTGGCGCTGCATCCGCAGGCCCGTGACCTGATCACCGAGCGGATGAAGGAGGTGGCCGCCGAGCAGGGCACCGTGTTCGAGCCGGACCGCGCCGACAACGTCCACCGGCTGAACATGGGGGTGTTCCCGGCGGGCGCGCAGATCATCCCCAACCCCTACAACAAGATTCCGGGCTTCAGCGTGGGCGATGTGCACTTCGTGCCGGGCTTCCCGGTGATGGCTTGGCCGATGATTGAAGCGGTGCTGGACGGGCGCTATGCGCACCTGCATGGTGGCCAGCGGCAAACCGAGCGTTCGGTAATCGTCTTCGGCGCCATGGAGGCCAGCCTCACGCCCTTGATGGAGGCCATCGAAGCCGGGCACCCCGGCATCAAGGTCTTTAGCCTGCCCAGCGTCGACCACCCCCAGTGGGGGCGGCACATCGAACTGGGGGTCAAGGGCAGCGAGGG
>JAIYCN010000177.1 GCA_027487995.1 Rubrivivax sp.
AGCAGGGTGAACACCGCCGAGCCGATCAGCATGTGGGCGTACTCGGCCACGAAGAACAGGCCCCACTTGAAGGCGCCGTACTCGGTGTGGAAGCCGCCCACGAGGTCTGACTCGCCCTCCGCCATATCGAACGGGTGACGGTTCGTCTCCGCGAACAGCGCGATCAGGAAGATCAGCGCCGACACCGGCATCAGGAACAGGAACCACACTCCGCCCCACGAGGCCGCCGTGAGCCCCTGCCAGGCCCCCGACTGGAATTCCACCGCGCGCGAGAGGCTCAGCGAGCCCGGCGTGCCCGGCGCGTTGATCCACAGGAAGACCGGCACCACCGAAAGGGTCAGCGACAACTCGTAGGCGATCAGCTGCGCCGAGGCGCGGATGCCGCCGAGGAACGGGTACTTCGAGTTCGAGGCCCACCCGGCCAGGATCAGCGCGTAGACGCCCAGGGAGGACACCGCGAAGACCGCGAGGATGCCGATGTCGACGTTCGCCAGCACGAGCGGCACCGCCTTGCCCGCCGCGTCGAGGTAGGCCCCCACCGGCACCGTGGTCACGGTGGTCAGGGCGGGCATCATCGCCACCAGGGGGGCGAGCACGAAATAGAACTTCCGCACGTGCCCCGGCAGCGCGTCCTCCTTGAACAGCATCTTGCCGCCGTCCGCCATCACGTGGAACACGCCAAGCCGCTGCAGGAACGGGCCCACGAAGGGGATCCACGATACCCAGGGCACGACGGCGCGGTTCGGGCCCGGCCGACCCTGGATCCAAGCCGAAACCTTGCGCTCCGCCATCGAACAGGCGCCACCGATGGGGAAGATCACCATGATGACCGCCAGGCCCTTGAGGAGGCCCTGCACGAGGGGGGGAAGACTGAGGTAGAGGTCGACCATCTCAGAAGAGGAAGAACAGGACCAGCGCCAGGCCGAGGCCCGCGCTCACCGCCGCTGCGATCCGCATCTTGCGCGTCTCCACCACCCGGGCCGCCTGCTCCCGCAGCTGCGCCTTGGTCGGCTCCGCCGGCGACGCCTTGGCCTTGGTGAGGGTGAGGGCGTAGAGGCCCGCGCCCATCAGGACAAAACCGAGACCGACCGCGATGAAGGCTTGGGAGACCATGGGCAGCAGGGATCAGGCGCGCGCCGGGGTGAAGTGGAGGCCGGGGCCCTCCACGAAGGGCAGGCCCGCGAACGGCGCGGGATCCAAAGGTAGACCGAGGTCAGGTACACTCGTGAAGGTACGCCCCGCCAACGCCGGCACCGCCGCCGCCAATTCGCACCAGACTCCGGCCAGGTCGGCCGGGGCTGCCGCGCCGCCCGCGGCGCCGATCAGGCGCGAGAGCGATTCGAGGTCATCGTGGGTGCCCGCCGGGCCCGGCACCGCGCGCTGGAAGCGCTGCAGGCGGAACTGCTGGTTCACGAAACACCCGGCCTTCTCGAAGACCGTCAACGCCGGCAGCAGCACCGCCGCCGCCTGGCTGGTCGGACTCTCCGCCGTTCCCAAGTGCACCACCTGCACCTTCGCGAGTTGGGCCGGCGTCAGGCCGGCGGCCGCCAGGTCCTCGCCCACGGAGACCACGGTCGTGACCCGGCCCGCGTCGATCGCCGCCGCCAACTCGTCCAAACGCTGCGCCGGCAAGGCCCGGAGGAGGCCCGTCACCAACGCGCCGCGGACGTTCGGATTGCAGTCCGCGGAGACGAGCAGGCCGTCGCCCTCCCCCACCCGGCTGACGAGGTACGCCGGCGCCTGCAGGGCCTCGGCGAGCCGGCGCGTGAGCCACTGCTCCTCCACGGAACTGCGGCCCGAACCGACCACGGCCACGCGGCCCGCCGCCGCGCGGAACAACTCACCCGCCCGGGCGACCGCCGCGTCGAGCGTCGCCGGAGCACCCGCCACGCGCACGCCCGCCAACCGGCCGGGCGCCCGCACCTGCTTGTAAAGCTCGCGGCCGCTGTCGGCCATCCACGCGTCGTTCACCGCGTCGTTCTCCCGCGGGGTGATGCGGTAGATCACGCCCTCGCGCGACCAGACCACGGTGTTGGCCCCGGCGCTCGACTCGGGATCGATCCCCGGCGTCTGCTTGAGGAACCACACCCGCATCTTGAAGCGGAAATCCGTGCTCGTCAGCGCGCCCACCGGGCACAGGTCGACGGTGTTGAGCGAATAATTGTTGGTTAGCTGCCGGCCCGGGTAGCAGGTCAGCGTCGAGTAGCTGCCACGGTCGGTGAAACCGAGGACGTCATCCTTGGCGATCTCCTTGCAGAAGCGGATGCAGCGCGAGCAGAGGATGCAGCGCTCGTCGTCGAGCATCACCCGGGGCCCGAGCTGGGTCCGCTTGGGCTTCACGTTCTTCTGCTCGATGAAGCGGGAGTAGCCGCGGCCGTAGCCGGTCGCCTGCTCCTGCAGCTTGCACTCGCCCGCCTGGTCGCAGATCGGGCAGTCCAGCGGGTGGTTGATGAGCAGGAACTCCATCACGCCCTCGCGGCAGGCCTTGATCTGCGGGGTCTGGGTGCGGACGTGCAGGCCGGGGGTGACGGAGGTCGCACAGCCGATCTGGGGGCGCGGGATCCAGTTGATGCGCTGGCGGCCGGTGACGGGATCCATCACGGGCGCCTTGGTGGCCGGGTCGACCGCGGGCTGGCCGAGCTCGACGAGGCACATCCGGCAAT
>JAIYCN010000271.1 GCA_027487995.1 Rubrivivax sp.
AGGCGCGCTCGCCGAAGTGCGGCGAGTGTGCCGTGCGGGCCTGCTGCGACATGGGCCTCAAGGTCGACAAGCGCAAGGGACCAATGAAGGCCAACGTGACGGGTTGAGTCAGCGACCGCCTGCCTACAATGTAGCGATTCGCCCACGATTGCCCCGATGCCCAACCTTGAAGACTTGGTGCGCCGTGTGGAGCACCTGCTGGTGCGCCACGCGGAACTGCAACGCACGCAGCACCTGCTGCAGCAGCAGGTGTCTGACCTGACCGCCGAGCGAGACGCGGCGCGGCAAAAGCTGGTGGCCGCGCGAACCCGCTTGGATTCGCTCATTGCCCGACTTCCGGCTGAGCCGAGTGCTGACGCCCAGCCGCCTGAGAACGGCGACGAACCCGGCCGTGGGGGTGACGAGTGAAGCAGGTGGAAGTGACAATCCTGGGCCAGAGCTACCTGTTGGCATGCCCGGACGATGGCCAGGAGGCGCTGCTGCAGGCCGTGGCGATGGTGGACCGTGAAATGAGCGCGATCCGCGACGCGGGCAAAGTGAAGGCGCGCGAAAGGATGGCCGTTCTGGCAGCGCTGAACCTGGCGTACCGGTTGGCCGAGGCGCAGGCTGCGCCATCGACGAGCTCGGCTGCAGCGACGGCACACGATGCGGCGGGTGCGCCTGTTGGCGGCGAGAACCCTGAGCTGGCGCGGTCATTGGAAGCCCTGGACGTGCAAGGCCTCATTCGCCGCCTGGACGAAGTGCTGGCCGAGGATGGCCGCCTGCTGTAGCGGCGTACACTGGACAGGTCCGTTGCCTTCGCGCAGGTTTTATATTTCCTTGAACCGATGCTCTCTGGAGCCCGGGCTTGGAACATCGTCGGGCTGGTGTGAGCGTCTCGCGTCAGATGAACCCGATGCCCGACTGACCTCGCCCACCTGAATCCCCTGGGTTCAGGAATGCGGCCTGCGGCTGGCAACGGACACCTTACCCCCTCCCCTCATGGACCTCCTGCTGGCCGCTGAACTTCTGGTGCTGGGCGGCTGCATCGGCTTTCTTGCCGGCCTGCTGGGCATCGGCGGGGGCATGCTGATGGTGCCCTTCCTCACCATCATCCTGGGCAACCGCGGCGTGCCCTCGGACATGGCCTTCAAGATGGCCATCGCCACTTCGATGGCCACCATCCTCTTCACATCGATCTCCAGCGTGCGGGCGCACCACAAGCGCGGCGCGGTCCGCTGGGACATCGTGCGCGGCTTGGCACCGGGCATCGTGGGCGGCGGGCTGGTGGCCGGTGCAGGCATCTTTGCGCTGGTCAAGGGGCAGTGGCTGGTGCTTCTGTTCGTGGCCTTCCTGACGTTTTCTGCCACGCAGATGCTGTTGGACCGCAAGCCCAAACCCACCCGCACGCTGCCGGGCTGGATGGGCCAGACGGCCGCGGGTTCGGGCATCGGCCTGCTCTCCGGCCTGGTGGGTGCGGGTGGTGCCTTTGCGTCGGCACCGTTCATGACCTGGTGCAACGTGCCCATCCACCAGGTGGTGGCCACGGCCTCGGCACTCGGATTTCCGATTGCGTTGGCCAACACCGTGGGTTACGTGCTGGGCAGTTGGCATCTGCCGCCAGCGCTGCCTGGTGCATTTGGGGTGCTCTACCTGCCGGCCTTGGCCGTGATTGCCTGCGGCAGCGTGGTGGTGGCGCCCCTGGGTGCGCGCGCGGCCCACGCCTTGAACGTGCGGCAGCTCAAACGCGTGTTCGCGCTGCTGCTGTATGGGCTGGCGGCCTACATGCTGGTGCGGGCCCTGCGGGGCTGATCCCCGTTCAGACCGCGCTGCCCGCCTCCGGCGGCGGAGCCAGCGGGACGCGCGCCAGCACCGTGCAGCCCCGCCCGTTGGCGCAGGCTTCGTCAAGTGCCTGCTCGGCACTGGACAGCAGGACACCCGCATCGTCGGAGGTCAGCGGATAGGCGGCCACCCCGATGAAGAGTTCAACGGTGCGCGCCGGACCGCCCACCATGACCACCTGCTCCGCGGCCTGGCGCCGCAGGGCCTCGGCGCGGGCGAAGGCCGGGGTGAGTTGGGCACCGGAGAGCAACACGCCGAATTTGCTGGGGCCAATCTGGGCGACGGTGTCCATGGTGCGCACGCCCAGCGGCAATTGACGCGCCAGCAAACCCGTGATGGCTTGCTGGGTGTTCGTGTCGAGCTTGTCGGGGCCCAGGGTCACCAGAATGAGCGCAAAGCTGCGCTGTTCGCGCCTGGAGAGATCGATTTCGCGGCGCAGTTGCTCGGTGAACCGCTGCGCGGCCCAGGTCAGTGAGGCGTCGCTGCCAGACAGGCCCGACTCCGCGGGGATTTCGGCGCGCAACTGGGCAATCAGCAACTGCTGGGCCTGAATCTGGCGCTGGGCCTGGTCCAGCATCACATCTTGGAGAGCGGCATAGCCCACGTCACGCCAGACCACGAGCAACCACCGGACCGGGGGCGCCGCCGGATCGGCCGCCGGAGCGTCGAAGGCCAGACGCCAGGCCCGCCAGTCGGCGGCAGTTTCCGCGATCTCTTCGCTTCGGGTTTCAATGCGGTGCACCTCCGACGCCGGCATGCCCTGGCGCAAGGCACGCAGGTCGGCCAGCCGCAGGATGGAGGCCTGGGTAGGGTCGAAATGGTCGGCGTCGGTTTGCCCAGCGGACAGCCCGGCGGCGGCCGGGGCCCTGGACAAACGGGAATCGGCCATGGGCACGGCGCCGGACCAGCGCGCATAGGCCAGGGACGGGGTTTGCTTGAGGACCCAACCAAGGCCGGGGTGGCCTTCCAGTGCGTCCAAAAGGTGCGGCAGGTGCTGCCGCGCCAACAGTTCGCGCAGGGCGGGCACGGGCGGCGGCGGGCCGGCGCCGTCCTGTGCGCCTGGGGTAGCTGCCCTGGCGGATGCCGCCGTGGACAATGGAGGGGTGTAAGGTTCACTCACAGCCGAAGGATTGTGCGGCGGATGCTCCACCGACGGGCCTTGCGGGCACGCGGGACTTTCCTGCTAGAATCCACGGTTTTCCCGAATAACCCTCTCTTAAGAAGCTTCACAGCCCCATGACGACGATCCGAGTCAAAGAAAACGAGCCCTTCGACGTGGCCCTGCGCCGCTTCAAGCGCACCATCGAAAAGCTCGGTCTGCTGACCGATCTGCGTGCCCGTGAGTTCTATGAGAAGCCCACGGCCGAGCGCAAGCGCAAGAAGGCCGCGGCCGTGAAGCGCCACTACAAGCGTGTGCGCAGCATGCAGCTGCCCAAGAAGCTGTACTGACTCTTCTTCGCTCGCGCGAACAGGCCCGCCCGGCATTGCCGTCAGCGGGCCTTCTTATTGGAGCTTGCCCATGACCACCCCCACACTCAAGGACCGCATCGGCGAAGACATGAAGGCGGCGATGAGGGCCAAGGAGGCCGACCGCCTGTCCACCATCCGCATGCTGATGGCCGCCATCAAGCAAAAGGAAGTGGACGAGCGCATCTCGCTGGACGATACGGCGGTGGTGGCGGTGGTGGACAAGCTGATCAAGCAGCGGCGCGACTCGATTGCCGCCTTCGAGCAGGCTGGCCGCACGGACCTGGTGGACAAGGAAAGCGCCGAAGTGGCCGTGCTGCAGGCCTACCTGCCGGCCCGCCTGGGCGCGGAGGAACTGGCGGCTGAAGTGAAGGCCCTGCTGGCCGACATTGGCGCTTCAGGCCCGGGCGACATGGGCAAGGCTATGGGCGCGGCCAAGCAGCGACTGGCCGGCAAGGCCGACATGGCGCAGGTGTCGGCGCTGATCAAGGCATCCCTGGCCGCCTGAGCGGCCCCTGACGCTTCAACATTGACGGAATTCAGGCGCAAGCCGCAAGCGAGATGAGCATGATGGACGACGAGTTGCTGCCCCTTCACCCTGTTGCGCCTGACGTGTGCGTGGCCCCGCAATTGACGCCCGAGGCGATGGCCGAGGCGGCTCGCAAGGGTTTCAAGAGCGTGATCAACAACCGCCCCGACTACGAGGAAGGGCCCGAGCAGCCCACCAACGCCTCCATCGAGGCCGCCGCACGCGCCGCAGGCCTGGAGTACGCCTTCCTGCCGGTGCAGGGGGGCTACCAGTCACCCGAAGAGATTGCCGCCTTCGGCAAGCTGCTGCAGGAGATGCCGAGGCCCATCCTGGCCTTCTGCCGCTCTGGTGCGCGTTCCAGTCGGCTATTCGTGGCGGCCACCCGCAGCTGACCGCGCCCCGCCCTACACTTTCGCCCGTCGCGTTCGCGCGCTCCTAGGAGGTCGTCATGAACTTCTTGCTTGGTGTGACCAAGGCCATCGACGCGCTGACCGACCGGTTCGGCGGCCTGGCCAAATGGGCGGTGTTCCTGTCGTGCTTCATCAGCGCGGGCAACGCGGTGGTGCGCTACCTGGCGGACTACAGCTCCAACGCCTTCCTTGAAATCCAGTGGTACCTGTTCGCGGCCTGCGTGATGCTGGGTGCGGCCCAGGTGCTGCGCGTCAATGAGCACGTGCGGGTGGACCTGCTGTACGGCCGCCTGACGGGCAAGGGGCAGGCCATCCTCGATTTGGTGGGCCTGTGCGTCTTCCTCATGCCGGTGATGGTGGCCATGATCTGGTTTTCTTGGCCCCTGTTCATGAAGATGTACATGAGCGGCGAAGTGTCGAGCAACGCCGGCGGCCTGATCCGCTGGCCGGCCATGCTGCTGCTACCACTGGGCTTCATGCTCATGATGCTGCAGGGCCTATCGGAAATCATCAAGCGCATGGGATGGCTGACCCATTCCTATGAAATGGACATCCACTACGAGAGGCCCCT
>JAIYCN010000178.1 GCA_027487995.1 Rubrivivax sp.
GATCCCGCTACTCTGGCTGGCGCAGACCCGCCTCGGGCGCGTGCAGGCGGTGCTGTCGCCGCGCGGGCTGGCCCGCCTGCGGATCGGGCTCGCGCTCGCCGTGGCGCTGACCGCGGGATGGCGCCTCCGCGCCACCTTCGGCCTGCCCGGGCCCGATCCGGCCACCTTCGTCTGCCACTGAGATGAGCCTCACCGCCGTCCTCGAGCCGGCATCCCGCCCCGCCGCCGCGGCGACCGCGTGCCGGCATTGCGGGGCCCCGCTGGCCGGGGCGGCCGCGCGGACCAGTGGGTTCTGCTGCGCCGGGTGCGGCTACGTCCACCGGCTGGTCCACGCGGAGGGCCTCGGGGATTACTACGACCTGAAGGACGCGGTCACCGCGCCCGCCGATCCGGCGGTGTTCCAGACGCGCGACTACGCGTGGCTCGCGGAGCTCCAGCGGGCCGCGGAGACGGCGGCGGGCGGCGGGCGCCCGGCGGAGCTGACGCTCGGGATCCAGGGCATCTCCTGCGCCGGCTGCGTCTGGCTGATCGAGCGGGTGCATCAGGGATTCCCCGGGGCGGGGGAGATCGTGGTGAATCCCCAGTACGGGACCCTGCGGCTCCGCTGGTGGCCGGGGGAATTTTCCGCGGCCGAGTTCGCCCGCCGCCTGCAGGCCCTCGGCTATCTCGCGGGGCCGCCCGGGGAGCCGACGGATGAACCGGAGACGCGCGGCCTCCTGCGGCGCCTCGGCCTCTGCGCGGCGTTCGCGCTGAACGTGATGCTCTTCTCGCTCCCGGTGTACTTCGGGATGGAGCCGAGTTACGAGTGGGCCGGCCTCTTCGGAACCCTGAGCGCCGGCTTCGCGACGCTGAGCGTGCTGGCCGGCGGCTCCTATTTCCTCGTCCGCGCGGTCCGGGCGCTGCGGGCGCGCACGCTGCACCTGGACCTGCCAATCGCCCTCGGCATCGCCGGCGCCTACCTCGGTTCCCTCCACGGCTGGCTGGTTGGCGATGAGCGCTTCGTCTACTTCGACTTCGTCTCCGCGTTCATCGTCCTGATGCTCGTCGGCCGTTGGGCGCAGGTCGCGGCGGTCGAGCGCAACCGCCGGCGGTTGCTTGCGCGGCAGCCGCGGCCCGCGCCCGTGCGGCTGCGGGACGGCCGCGAGGTCGCGCCCGAGGACGTGATCGCCGGCCACGACTTGCGGCTGGCGCCGGGGGCGCAGTTGCCCGTCGACGCGCGGCTGGAGTCCGCCGCCGCCGCCTTCTCGCTCGCCTCGATCAACGGCGAATCCGAGCCCCGCGCGTTCCAGGGCGGACAACGGATCCCCGCCGGCGCGGTGCACGTCGGGCGGGAGCCGCTGGCGCTCACCGCGTTGCAGGGGTGGAGCGATTCGCTGCTGGCGCGGCTGCTCGCCACGGAGGTCCGGCCGGGGGCTCCGCATCGGTTGCTCGAGTGGATCGTGCGCGGCTACGTCGCCGGGATCCTGCTGGCCGCTGCCGGGGCGGGCACCGGGTGGTATCTGCTCGGGGGCGACGCCGCCCGGGCGTGGAGCGTCGTCACGGCGGTACTGGTGGTGTCCTGCCCCTGCGCGATCGCCCTCGCCTTCCCGCTCGCCGATGAGATGGCGGCCGTCGCGCTGCGGCGCCGCGGCGTGTTCGTCCGCGAGGGCGGGCTCTGGCCCCGGCTGGCGCGGGTCCGGCGGATCCTCTTCGACAAGACGGGCACGCTCACCCTCGAGACTCCGGTCCTGCTGAACCCGGAGGCGGTCAACGCCCTGGAGCCCGAGGCGCGGGGGGCGCTGTTCCGGCTGGTGCGGGACAACCCGCATCCCGTCAGCCAGGCGCTCCTCGAGCACCTGCTCGCCTCGGGATCCGGCCCCGCCGATCCCGCCCCGCGCGGGTCCGTCAACGAGGTGATCGGCCAAGGCGTGGAGCAGGACGGCTGGTCCCTGGGGCGTCCGGGTTGGCGGACGGTTCCGGCGGCGGGAGGGGAGGGGAGCGAGGGCCACGATGCGGAGCTGGCGTGTGCCGGGCGGTCGGTGGCGCGCTTCCGTTTTGCGGACGCGGCGCGGCCGGATGCGCGGCGGGAGTTGGCCGCGCTGCGGCGGGCGGGCTTCGCGGTCGGGATTTTGAGCGGCGATCGTCCGGCCAAGGTCGCGGCGTTGGCGCGGGAGCTCGGGCTGGACCCGGCGGAGGCGGCCGGCGGGCTCACGCCGGGGGAGAAGGCGGCGCGGGTCGTGGCCGGTGATCCGGACCGGACGCTGATGCTGGGGGACGGCGCGAACGACAGCCTGGCCTTCGCCGCGGTGGGCTGCCGCGGCACCCCGGCGATCCACCGCGGCGTGCTCGAAGGGAAGGCGGATTTCTATTACCTCGGCCGCGGGATCGGCGGGATCCGGGCGCTCTTCGCGACGGACCGGCTCCGCCGGCGCACGCACCGCGTGATTCTGGTCTTCTCCGTCGCCTACAACCTGCTGGCCGTCGGCCTCGCGGTCGCGGGCCGGATGAACCCGCTGCTGGCGGCGATCCTGATGCCGGTCAACTCCCTCGCGACGCTCGGGATCGTGTCGCTCGGGATGCGGTCCGCCTTCCGCGCGCCGGAGGGCCGCGCGCTGCGGTGAGCGGTTCGCCTCAGGCGGCGCGGGTGGCCTTGGCCGCCTTGGGTCCGGGCGTGATCACCACGGGGCAGGGTGCCCGCAGGAGGACCCCGTGCGTCGTGCTGCCGACCAGCAGGTCGTAGAGGGCGGTGTGGCCGTGGGAGCCCATCACCACGTAATCGGCGGCGACGCGCGCGGCCTGGTCGAGGATCTGGCGCACGGGTGCACCGTTGAGCTGCAGCGTCTCGACCGGCACCTGCGCGGCGCGCACCCGCGTCTCAAGCTCCGCCAGGCGCCGGGCGGCGTTCCGCTCCTTGGTTTTTATTATTTTCGCTCGATTCTCCATCAGGGCGGCATACTCGTTCGTGATCACCGGCGGCTGGATCACCGTGAGCAGCACCACGCGGCCGCCGAGCGCGCGGGCCAGTTCGATGGCCTGGGCGAGGACCGCCTCCGACGCGGCGGAGAAATCGACCGGAGCGAGGATCGTCTTCATCCCCACACCTTATCCGTTCGTTCCGCCTTTGCCGCGCGTCGCTTGCCAACGCGTGCGCGTCGTTTGCACCCCGGGCTCCCGCGCCGCGGTTTCCGCTGGCTTGCCGCCCGGGGCGCCGACACAACTCCCGGCCGTACCCGCCCCGCACCCCCTGCGGGCCAACCGAAGCCCCCCCGATGAAGCTGACGCTCCGCCTCTGCCGTGCCCTGACCGGCCTCGCTCTCGCCCTCCTGCCTGCCGCCGCCGGCACCGTCACTGGCGCCGTCAGCAATGCCGCCACCCGCAACCTCCTCGAGGGCGCCCGGGTCGCCGCGCCCGCCACCGGCCAGTCCACCCTCACCGATGCCACCGGCCGCTACGTGCTCGACGGCCTCCCGGCCGGCTCCGTCGAGCTGGTGGTCTCCTACCTCGGGCTGGATGACCAGCGGCGCGTCGTGAACGTCGCCGCGGCCGGCCGCCGCACCGAGGACTTCGACCTTTCCGCCCCCGTCTACCGGCTCGGCGAGTTCCGGGTCACGGGCGAGCGCGAGGGCAATGCACTGGCGCTCACCGCCCAGCGCAACGCGGACAACCTCAAGAACGTCGCGGCCCTCGACGCCTACGGCAACCTCCCCAACATGAGCGCGGGCGAACTCGCCGGGCGCCTGCCCGGCGTGGCCTCGCAGTTCGACGACGAGGGCAACGTGACCGGCGTCTTCATCCGCGGCGCCGCCTCGACCCTGAACCGCGTCAACGTCGACGGAAACCTGATGTCCAACGTGGGCGGCTTCAACCGGCAGTTCCAGACCCACAGCCTGACGGGCGCGATGTTCGAGCAGTTGGAGGTGATCAAGGGCCACACCCCGGACCAGACCGCGGACTCGCTGGGCGGGACGGTGAACCTCAAGACGCGCTCCACGCTGGGGATGAAGGAGCGGCGCCGGGTGGCGTACAGCTTCGGGGCGCGCTGGGCGGCGCCGTTCTTCGACCACATCCAGGCCCGTCGCGATCATCCGATCCACCCGCTGACCAACCTCGCCTACCAGGAGGTCTTCTCGGTCGCCGGCGGCGAGCGCAACCTGGGCGTCGCGCTGAACCTCTTCTACAGC
>JAIYCN010000311.1 GCA_027487995.1 Rubrivivax sp.
GGCCGCCCCCAGGAACAGCTCAAGCTTGTTGCCGAACGGAATCAAGGGCACCGTGCCGTCGGCATTGCGAGCCACGATCTGGAAGGCCGCCGGCTCCGCCACCGCGGCCACCGCGATGAACACCGCGGCCAGACCGATCATGCTGTGCATGAACGCCACCAGCTCGGGCATCTTGGTCATCTCGACCTTGTTGGCCATGTAGGCGCCGGCCGAGCCACCCACGAGCAGGCCCACCAGCACCCAGGTCATCCCCTGCGCGCTGCCGCCACCCAGGCCCAGTTCTCCGGAAAGCTTGACGATCAAGGCACCGGTGGTGAGCACGGCAATCGTCATGCCCACCATGCCGAAGACATTGCCGCGGATGGAGGTGGTGGGGTGGGACAGGCCCTTCAGGGCCTGGATGAAGCAAACGCTGGCAACGAGGTACAGCAGCGTGACGAGGTTCATGCTCATGTCAGTGCTTCCCTTCCGCTGCAGCCTTGGCGGGGCGCTCTTTCTTTTTGAACATCTCCAACATCCGCCGCGTCACCAGGAAACCACCGAACACGTTCACGGCCGCCAGCGCCACAGCCAACACGCCCATGGTCTTGCCCAGGCCGGTTTCGGTCAGCGCAGCCGCCAGCATGGCACCCACGATCACGATGGCCGACACCGCGTTGGTCACGGCCATCAGCGGCGTGTGCAGGGCCGGCGTCACCGTCCACACCACGTGGTAGCCCACATAAATGGCCAGCACGAAGATGATGAGGTTCGTGATGGTTGGGGAGATCAATTCCATTTCTTGCTCCTTAGGCGCGCAGCACCGCACCGTCGCGTGCCACCAGGCAGGCCTTGACGATGTCGTCTTCCAAGTCGATCTTCAGCGCTGCGGCGTCCTTCTCCAGCACCAGCTTGAGGAAGTCCAGCACATTGCGCGCATACAGGGCCGAACTGTCGGCGGCCACGGTCGCGGGAATGTTGGTCTCACCCACGATGGTCACGCCGTACTTGAGCACCGTCTTGCCGGCCTCGGTCAGCGGGCAGTTGCCGTCAATGCCCTGCGCGCCCTTGCCCGCGGCCATGTCCACGATCACGCTGCCGGCCTTCATGCTCTTCACCATCTCTTCGGTGATCAGCACCGGCGCGGCGCGCCCCGGGATCAACGCGGTGGAAATCACCACATCGGCCATCGCCACGCGCTTGGCCACTTCCACCTTCTGGCGGTCCAGCCAGCTCTGCGGCATGGGGCGTGCATAGCCACCCACGCCCTCGGCGGCTTCCTTTTCTTCGGCCGTCTCGTAGGGCACGTCGATGAACTTGCCGCCCAGCGACTCAATCTGCTCCTTCACCGAAGGCCGCACGTCGGAGGCTTCAATCACCGCGCCCAGGCGCTTGGCCGTGGCAATGGCCTGCAGGCCTGCCACGCCCACACCCAATATCACCACGCGCGCGGCCTTGATGGTGCCGGCCGCTGTCATCAGCATCGGGAACAGGCGCGGGTAGTGGTTGGCCGCCATCATCACGGCCTTGTAGCCGGCGATGTTGGCCTGTGAACTCAGTACGTCCATGCTCTGCGCGCGCGTCGTGCGCGGCGCGGCTTCCAGGGCGAAAGCCGTCAGGCCCGCACCAGCGGCTGCATCCAGGCCTGCCCGGTTGAAGGGGTCCAGCATGCCCACGAGCGCCGTGCCCGGCTTCATCATGGCCAATTCGTCCGCAGCGGGGCTGCGCACCTTGAGCACCAGGTCGGCCGCAAAGGCGCCGGCCCGGTCGGTGATCTCGGCTCCGGCGGCCACATAGGCCTCGTCCGTGCAACTGGCAGCCAGCCCGGCACCGGACTGCACGCGCACGGTATGGCCCTGAGCCTTGAGCTTCTTTGCTGTTTCGGGCGTCACGGCCACCCGGGTTTCGCCAACCGCTGTCTCGTGCGGCACTCCGATGAGCATGGGGCCCTCCTTGGGCGTCTTATTGCATGAGCGCCGCAACAAAGTCACGGCGCGCTCGGGATTTCGGGAAAACCCTAGATCATAGACAATATTGCAATTTTCAGCATTTCAGCACACGGGTCGGCCCCACGCGGCCATGTCTTCCCAATCCTGACTGCCATGCCCGACACCGTCACTCCAGCCAAACCCGAGCGTTGGCGCCCCAGCGTCACCGTGGCGGCCATCGTGTGGCGCGACGACCCCGACGGCCACCGCCGCTTCCTGCTCGTGGAGGAACACACCGCCGAGGGTCTAAGGCTGAACAACCCCGCCGGGCACCTGGACCCCCGCGAGTCCCCCCAACAGGCCGTGGAGCGCGAGGCCCTGGAGGAAACCGCCTGCACCTTCACCCCCACGCACCTCCTGGGTGTGTACCTCTCGCGTTTCCAGCGCGAAAGCACGGGCGAGGACATCACCTACCTGCGTCTGGCCTATGCCGGCACCGCGGGCGAGCCTGACCCCGCCCGCAGCCTTGACGACGGCATCGTGCGCACCCTGTGGCTGACGCTTGATGAAGTCCGGCAAAGCGCGGCCCGCCACCGCAGCCCCTTGGTGCTGCGGTGCATCGAAGACCTGCAAGCCGGCCGCCAACTGCCGCTGGACACAGTGCTGACGGATTCGTCCATTTATCGTTAATCACCACAAACGCAGGAAATGATGGTGATTTGAGCGTTTGATCGGTGCAGTGGTTCTCCACTTCCCGCCGGAGACTGTCACCCTGGCTGAACTGTTCGCCCAGTGGGGGCGTGGTCGGCGAAGGGGAGATCCACATGAACCTGAACACGCTGTCCGTGCGCACCAAGCTCACGGTGGGATTCAGCATCCTGGCCCTGCTGCTGATGGGCATCACGGCGCTGGCGCTCGTGCGCCTGACCCAGGAAAACGAACGCTTCACGCATTACGTCACCTATGACGAGGCTCGCGTGCGCCTGGCGCGCCAACTGCTGGAATCCACCCAGCGCCGCGCGATTGCCGCGCGCAACATGCTCATCATCAAAGAC
>JAIYCN010000369.1 GCA_027487995.1 Rubrivivax sp.
GCTGCGGCGGCCTCGGCAGCGGCAGCGCTGGACCAGCGCGTGCTGCGCACCGCGCTTTGGTCGGTGGTGCTGCTGCTGGGCGGCGTCACGATCTGGTTGAGCACCCTGCTCTTCTTTCGGCAGGACGGCCAAACCGGGCTTCAAGTGATTGCACAGGCCCTGAACAACCGGGAGTTCTGGACAGCCGTGGCCGTGGGCCTGCTGGCCCAGACCGTCGATGGTGCCCTGGGCATGGCCTACGGCATCACCTCCACCAGCTTCCTGCTGGCCACGGGCACCAGCCCGGCGGTGGCCAGCGCCTCGGTGCACATTGCCGAAGTGTTCACCACAGGTGTGTCGGGCATCGCGCACATCAAGTTCGGCAATGTGCGGCGTGACCTCTTCCTGCGCCTGCTGGTACCGGGCATGGTGGGCGCCGTGGCAGGCGCCTATGTGGTGTCGTCCATCGACGGCAAGGTGCTCAAGCCCTGGATCTCGGCCTACCTGTTCCTGATGGGCCTGTATGTGCTGAGCAAGATCGTGCGCAAGGTTCGCGCCCGCGGGCAGGAGCCCCGGCATGTGGCCAAGCTGGGCCTGGCCGGTGGCTTTCTGGACGCGGTGGGCGGTGGCGGCTGGGGCCCCGTGGTGACAACGACGCTCGTGGGCACGGGACAAGACCCGCGCATGACCATCGGCTCGGTGAACCTGGCCGAGTTCTTCCTGACCTTCGTGAGTGCAGGCGTGTTCGCCATGCTGGTAGGCGAAAGCCCCTGGATGACGGTGGCGGGCCTGGTGATCGGTGGGCTGTTTGCTGCGCCGCTGGCCGCGTGGCTCACGCACCGCCTGCACACCCGAACCCTGCTGGCCC
Source organism: Rubrivivax sp. (assembly GCA_027487995.1). Taxonomy (GTDB): domain Bacteria; phylum Pseudomonadota; class Gammaproteobacteria; order Burkholderiales; family Burkholderiaceae_C; genus RFTU01. The sequence continues at coordinate 848 of JAIYCN010000369.1, forward strand.
TGGTGGGTGGCGTGATCGCCCTCATCAGCCTGTTCAACCTCATCTCGGCCCTGCGCTGAAAGGGCCCTTTCGATGTACCGCTACACCGACTTCGACCGCCGCTTCGTCAAGGCCCGCGCGGCCCAGTTCCGCGACCAACTGGAGCGCCACCTCGCAGGCACCTTGGGCGATGAAGAGTTCCGCCCCTTGCGCCTGCAGAACGGCTGGTACGTGCAGCGCCATGCCCCCATGCTGCGCGTGGCCGTGCCCTACGGTGCCTTGAGCAGCGCGCAACTTCGGCAGCTTGCACGCATTGCCGACGACTTCGACCGCGGCTACGGCCACTTCACCACGCGCCAGAACCTGCAGTTCAACTGGATCCCCCTGCCCCGCGCGGCCGATGTGATGGACCTGCTGGCCGAGGTGGACATGCACGGCATCCAGACCAGCGGCAATTGCATCCGCAACATCACCAGCGACGCGCTGGCCGGTGTGGCCGCTGATGAAGTGGTGGACCCGAGGCCCTACTGCGAAATCCTGCGGCAATGGAGCACCCTGCACCCCGAGTTCGCCTTCCTGCCGCGCAAGTTCAAGATAGCGGTGAGTGGCGCGCGCGAGGATCGGGCGGCCATAGCGTGGCATGACATCGGCCTGGAACTGCACCGCGATGAGGCGGGGGACGTGGGCTTTCGCGTACTGGTGGGCGGCGGCATGGGGCGCACGCCCATCATCGCCAGCGAGATCAACGCCTTCGTGCCCTGGCAGCAGATCCTGATGTACCTGGAAGCCATCGTGCGCGTGTACAACCGCTTCGGCCGCCGCGACAACGCCTACAAGGCGCGCATCAAGATCCTGGTGAAGGCCGAGGGTCAGAGATTCCTTGACGCAGTGAATGCGGAGTTCGAGGCCATTCTGAAGCGCGATGTCGAGGGCGATGCGCAACTGATCACACAGGCGGAATTCGACCGCGTGGCGGCGAACTTCACGCGGCCTGCGGGTGTGGTGGCCGTTGAGGAGCCGGCCGGTTCGGCGCGTTCTGCAGATGCTTCAGCGTCTTTCACGTCCGCGCCCGGCTATGCCCGCTGGCTGCAGCGCAATGTGCACCCGCATCAGGTGCCCGGCTGGCGCGCGGTGACCTTGTCAGTGAAACGTGCGGGGCAGGCCCCTGGTGATGTGACGTCTGCGCAGATGCGCGCCGCGGCGGATATGGCCGAACGGTTTTCCTGCAGCGAACTGCGCGTGACGCACGACCAGAACCTGCTGCTGCCCTATGTGCGCGAGGGCGACCTGCCCGCGGTGTTCGAAGCCGCGCGCGCCGCGGGCTACGCCACACCCAACATCGGCTTGGTCAGCGACATGATCGCCTGCCCGGGCGGGGACTTCTGCGCGTTGGCCAATGCCCGCTCCATTCCGATTGCGGCTGAACTGACCGAGCGCTTTGATGACCTGGACGCGGTGTTCGACCTGGGCGACATTGACCTGCACATCAGCGGCTGCATCAATTCCTGCGGTCACCACCACAGCGGCCACATTGGCGTGCTGGGCGTCGACAAGGACGGCAGCGAGTGTTACCAGATCACGCTGGGCGGCTCCGACGGTTCCTCGCTGGCGCCGCAGGCCACACCCGGCAAGGTCATCGGCCCCTCGTTTGCAGCCGATGAAGTGGTGGACGCAATCGAATCCATTCTGGAGGTGTACCGGGGGCAGCGCGCCGCGAATGAGCGCTTCATCGACACCGTGCACCGCCTGGGGCTGGACCCCTTCAAGGCCGCCGCCAACGCGCGGCGCCGCAGCACCGCCCGCACCGGACACGACCAACAGGAGGCCGCTGCATGAAGTTCGTTGATACGCACCTGGAGCGCGCCTGGCGCACGGTCGGCGGCGAGGATGGCCCCGCCCCACACCCCCTGCCCCGCGAAGGCCAACTGCTGACGTTGGAGCAGTGGCACGCCGTGCGCGACACCTGGCCCACCGGCCTGCGCACAGGCGTGGTGCTGAGCAACACCGTGGATGTACAGAGCCTGGCGGTTGACCTGCCACGCCTGGCCCTGGTGGTGCTGCAATTTCCGAAGTGGACCGACGGCCGGGCCTATTCGCAGGCCCGCGTGCTGCGCCAGCGCCTGCGCTATGCCGGCGAGATCCGCGCCACCGGTGATGTGCTGGTGGACATGATGCCCCTGCTGCACCGCTGCGGAGTGGACGCGGTGGTGATGCGGCACGACCAGAGCCTGGACGATGCGCAGCGCGCCTTGCGCTTCTTTGAAGGGCACTACCAGGGTGACGCGGTGGAGCACCGCCCAATGTTCCGCCGTGAGGTGTCGGCATGAGCGGGGCTGATTCGTTGATTGGCGCTGGTGCGGTGTCATCGCTGAAGGAACCGTCTGGTGCTTCAGCCATTGAGCTGTATGCGCGCGAAACGGCCGGTTACGCACAGCGCCTGGCATCGGCGGTTGAGGTGTTGCGCCGTGCGGTTGCGGAGCACCCGGCGACGATCGTGCAATCGACCAGCCTGGGTGCGGAAGACATGGTGGTGACGGACCTGTTGGTGCACCACGGCCTGAAGGTGCCGGTGGCCACGCTGGAAACCGGTGCCTTGCACGCCGAGACGCTGGCCCTGATGGAGCGGCTGCAGTCGCACTATGGGGTTCAGTTGCAGGTGTTTCGCCCGCAGGCCGAGGCCGTGTTGCACTTCGTGCGCGACCATGGCGAGCGCGCCATGTATGAGAGCTTGGCGCTTCGCAAGGCCTGCTGCGGGGTGCGCAAGCTGGAGCCCTTGGGTCGACTGATGACCGGGCGCACAGCCTGGATCACGGGTCTGCGGCGCGAACAATCGGACGCGCGAGGTGAAGTGGCGGCCTTCGAGGCCGATGGGCAAGGCCGCACCAAGGTCAACCCGCTGGTGGACTGGAGCTGGGCCGATGTCTGGCACTACATCCGCACGAATGAGGTGCCCTACAACCCGCTGCATGACCAATTCATGCCCAGCATCGGTTGCGCGCCGTGCACACGGGCCATTGCCGTGGGCGAACCTTTCCGCGCCGGCCGCTGGTGGTGGGAAGACGAGGCCGCCAAGGAATGCGGCCTGCATGTGAAGTCGGCCTGAGGCCGACGAGGGATGGACAAGATGAATGCCCCTTTGAACCCTGAGGTGCTGCGGTCCGCTGCGGCTGCACGTGTGGACAACCGCCACCTGGACGCGCTGGAAGAAGAGGCCATCTTCATCCTGCGCGAGGTGGCCGGCGCCTTCGAGCGCCCCGCCTTGCTGTTCTCCGCGGGCAAGGATTCCTGCGTGGTGCTGCACCTGGCCGAGAAGGCCTTCAAGCGGCGCATCAGCGCGCCGCTTGAGCGCCCTCGCTTTGCGGGCCGCCTGCCCTTCCCTCTGGTGCATGTGGACACAGGCCACAACTTCCCCGAGGTGATCGCCTTTCGCGATGAGCGCGTGGCCGAAATGGGCGAGCGCCTGGTGGTGGGCCACCTGGAAGACTCCATGCAGCGCGGCACAGTGCGCCTTTCGCATCCGCTGGAGTCCCGCAATGGCCATCAGACGGTGACGCTGCTGGAGACGATCGAAGAGCACCGCTTCGACTGCATGATCGGCGGGGCGCGCCGTGACGAGGAAAAGGCCCGCGCCAAGGAGCGCATCTTCAGCCACCGCGATGCCTTTGGCCAGTGGCAACCCAAGGAGCAAAGGCCCGAGCTGTGGAGCCTGTTCAACACCCGCATCAAGCCGGGCGAACACTTCCGCGCCTTCCCCATCAGCAACTGGACCGAGCTGGACGTGTGGCTGTACATCCAGCGCGAGCAGATTCCCCTGCCGGCCATCTACTACGCGCACCAGCGTGAAGTGGTGCGCCGCAAGGGTCTGTTGGTGCCGGTAACGGCCGTGACGCCGCCCACCGCGGAGGAAACGGTGGAAACCGTGCAGGTGCGCTTTCGCACCGTGGGCGACATGACCTGCACCTGCCCGGTGGAGTCTGGTGCGGCCAGCAATGCCGACATCGTGGCCGAAACGCTGGAGGTGACGGTGAGCGAGCGCGGGGCCACCCGCATGGACGACCGCACGTCGGACGCCTCGATGGAACGGCGCAAGAAGGAAGGGTATTTCTGATGGGCACTGCTGCACCTTTGCACACGCCGGCTCACTTGCTGAGCCACCACGACGCCCGCGAGGAAGTGGCCCACAAGGCACTGCGCTTCCTCACGGCCGGCAGCGTGGACGATGGCAAGAGCACGCTGATCGGCCGCCTGTTGTTCGACGCACGCGGCATCCTGGCCGATCAGCTCGACGCCCTGGAAAAGCGGGCTGCGGGTGCGCCGGTGGACCTCTCGCTGCTGACCGACGGCCTGGAGGCCGAGCGCGAACAGGGCATCACCATCGACGTGGCCTACCGCTACTTCGCCACGCCTGCGCGCAAGTTCATCATTGCCGATGCACCCGGCCACGAGCAGTACACCCGCAACATGGTGACGGCCGCAGCGGGCAGCGACGCAGCCGTGGTGCTGGTGGACATCACCAAGTTGACCTTGTCAGCCGGCCCGGTGGGCGCCGATGTTGGCGCAGGACTGGTGCCCCTGCTGCCGCAGACCCGCCGCCATACCCTGCTGGCGCACCTGCTGCGAGTGCCGTCCATCGTCTTCGCCGTGAACAAGCTGGATGCGGTGCCAACACAGCAGGCTCAGGCGGCGTTTGAAGCCGTGGCCGCTGCGCTGCAGGCCTTCGCCCGGGAAGCAGGCATCACGCCGCGCGGCATCGTGCCGGTCTCGGCCCTGCGCGGCGACAACGTGGCCACGCCCTCGGCCAACTGGGATTGGTACGCCGGCCCCACCCTGCTGCAGTTGCTGGAACAACTGCCCGCGGCCGACGAGGCGCACGATGGCGCGCTGTTGATGCCGGTGCAGTACGTGGCGCGCGACGAAGGCCAGGCGGAAGGTTTTGGACAGGCCGGTCAGACGTTGGCCGGTGGCGTGGGTCATCAAAGCCGCGTGCTGTGGGGCCGCATTGCGCGCGGCGCGGTGCGCCCGGGCGATGAGATCAGCGTGTTCCCCAGTGGCCAGACGGCCGTGGTGGCGGCCGTGCGCCATGCCGGTGATGCGGTGGACGGGTGCGAGGCGGGGCAGTCAGCCGGCGTGGTGCTGGACCGTCAATTGGATGTGTCTCGCGGGGACTGGCTGTTGAGCCCGGGCAGCGCCGCGCCCACCGACCACTTCCACGCCACATTGGCTTGGCTGGACACCGAAGCCGCCGTGCCCGGGCGCAAGTACTGGGTGCGCCATGGAAACCGCTGGGTGCAGGCGCGCATTGCGTCCATCGACCATCAACTCGACATCCACACCCTGGGCACCACGGCCGCCACGCAACTGGGCGTCAATGCGATCGGCCGCGTGCAGGTTCAACTGCAGCACCCGCTGCCCGTTCAGCCCTATGCAGACAACCGCGTGAGCGGCGCCTTGATCGTGGTGGACCCGGCCACCAACCGCACCAGTGGCGCCTTGTTGGTGGAGCCTCCACCTGCGGCGGCGGATGAGTCTGATTGGTGAAGGGGGCATCACGATGAGAGCGCCACAACCATCCACCCCCGTGACCGCGTCTTCGTCTGGCGAAGTGGCGGGCCCGGGCGCACAGGCCTTCGTGAGTTTTGTGAGCGCCGGCCCGGGTGCGGCCGACCTGATCACCGTGCGGGGCCTGCAGCGCCTGCAGCGCGCGCGGGTGGTGTTGTTTGACGCGCTGACGGACCCTGCCCTTCGCGAAGCCGCACCGCAGGCGCACTGGATTGACGTGGGCAAGCGCGGCTTCTGTGATTCGACCCGGCAAACACACATCAATGCCTTGTTGGTGCAATGGGCCTTGAAGGAAGGATCGGTAGTGCGCCTGAAGGGCGGCGACGCCGGCATCTTCGGGCGCTTGGAGGAAGAGATTGAGGCCCTGGCGACGGCGGGCATTGCCTACGAGGTGGTGCCGGGTGTGACGGCCGCGCTGGCTGCAGCCGCAGCGGCTGGAAGGCCCCTGACGCGCCGCGGGCGCGGACGCAGCGTGGCCCTGACCACGGCCGTGGCCACCGATGTGCATGGCCAGCCCATCCTAAGGGACAGCCGCAGCGCGGACACCGAGGTGTTCTACATGGCCGGGCGGCAATTGGCGGCGCTGGGGCGGCGTCTTCGTCAAGCGGGGTGGCCGGATGACACCGCGGTGTTGGTGGTGTCGCGCGCCGGCTGTGCCGACCAGGTGGTGAGCGAGCACCGCTTGCAGGACCTGGGCGCAGCGGCCGTGATGCACAGCGGTCGACCCACTGTGGTGACGGTGGGGATGGGGGCGCAGGCCGTGCCCGGTCGCCCCACGGGCTCCTGCAACTTGCCTGGACAGTTGGAACTGTCAATAATTGCGGACAATCCCCAAGCGGTGAGCTTGACTTCGCCCACCTAAAATCATGCGTTTGCACTGCGCAGAGCAGCCGCGAATCTTTCTGAAGCCGTAACTGGACCCAACATGACCCACGTTGTTCTGGAATCCTGCATCCGCTGCAAATACACCGATTGTGTGGATGTGTGCCCGGTGGATTGCTTCCGCGAAGGCCCGAACTTTCTGACCATCGACCCCGACGAATGCATCGACTGCGCGGTGTGCATCCCTGAGTGCCCGGTGAATGCCATCGTGCCCGAGGAGGATGTGCCGGCCGATCAGCAGAACTTCATCGCGCTGAACGCCGAACTGGCCAAGAAGTGGCCCAGCATCACCAAGCGCAAGTCGCCCCTGCCAGACGCCGACGACTGGAAGGACAAGACGGGCAAGTTGAGCGAGCTCAAGCGCTGAGCCTTCGCCCTTTTGCCGCTTTACTCCACCAAGGCCTGCCCCGAGCAGGCCTTTTTTTCGGCTCACTACAATTCGAACCAATGTCGGGCTTTCCAAGCAGTTCGCCCGACAGACGCTAGGGGTGCCCCGAACCGACGAGGTCTGGGCTGAGAACACACCCTATGAACCTGTCCCCCTCGGGGGGTGCAGCCTGAGGGCTGCATGAGGTCATCCTCGCGCAGGGAAGCGAGCTCGGCGACGGGCCGTTCACCGACTTCATGGTGAGCGCTCTGATCCGGTGGCACGTCGCCCTGCCATATCGTCTGAAAGTACGACATGGCATTCATTGAAACTCGTTTGCGCCGCTCACCCGCGGTGTTGATCACCGCTTCGGCGGCGGCCTTGTGCTGCGCTGGCCTTTCTGCCCACGCCCAGCAACCCTCGGGCACGAACGCGGGCGAACGCGTCACCGTCACCGGGCGCCTGAGCACCCTGCCCGCTCTCAGCGGGTTTGACACCCCGGCACGTGAAACCCCGATTGCCGTGAACCGCATCGGTGCGGCCGACATGGCGCTGGTGGGCGCCACCCGACTGGCGGACCTGGTGGGTTTCGACAGCTCCGTCTCCGACGCCTACAACGCCGCGGGCTACATCGACTACCTGACCGTGCGCGGATTTGTGATCGACAACCGATACAACATTCGGCGGGACGGCCTGCCCATCAGTGGCGACACGGCCATTGCGTTGGAGAACAAGGCGGCGGTGGAGGTGCTCAAGGGCACCAGCGGCCTCCAGGCCGGCACCAGCGCGCCCGGTGGCTTGGTGAACTATGCGGTCAAGCGGCCCCTGATGCGCGACCATGCCGAGGCCCGTTTGCAGTGGAGCGGCCGCAACACGCTGTTGGGTGCGGCCGATGTGGGCGGACGGTTCGGTGCGGACAGCAACTTCGGATGGCGCCTGAACGCTGCGGCCGAACAACTGCGGCCCGAACTGCGCAACGCCGATGGTGACCGCCGCCTCGTGGCCGCGGCTGGCGAATGGCGGTTTCGCAACGTGGCCTTGCTGGAAGTGGAAGCCGAGTGGAGCCGCCGTGCGCAGCCTTCGCAACAGGCCTTCAGCCTTTTGGGCGACCGCCTCCCGGCTGTGCCCGACCCGCGCTTGAACCTGAACAACCAACCCTGGAGCCTGCCCACCGCATTCGAGGGACAGACAGGCAGCCTGCGCTTTACCCACCTGCTGTGGGGCGGCTGGCGCGGTGTTCTGCACGCGGGCACGCAGCGCCTGCGCACCGACGACCGCCTGGCCTTCGCCTACGGCAAGTTCGACCCCATCACCTTTGACTGCAACCCCTGCGACCGTTTCGCTGCTGACGGCACCTTCAGCGTCTGGGACTACCGCAGCGAAAACGAGCGCCGCCGCACCAACGCGCTGCAGGCGGAATTGATGGGACGCGCGGTCACCGGACCGGTTCGGCATGACCTGCGGCTGGGCGTGATGCAGTCCACGCAACGAGTCGACTTGCAGGCCCAGGCCTACAACTTGGTGGGCGTGGGCAATGTGCAGGGCACGGCGGTGCTGCCCGCGGACCCCACCCCTTTTGACCCGAACACCAACCGCGATGAGCGCACGCGTGAGTTCTTCGTGCAAGACCGGGTGGTGCTCAACGAGCGTTGGACCGCTTGGCTGGGCCTGCGCCACACCGCGTTTGAGCGGCGCAGCATCCGCACCAATGGCAGCCGCGCCACTTCGTACGACGACGCACTCACCACGCCTTGGGTGGCCCTGAGCGTGCGCGTGGCGCCCGAGGTGATGGCCTTTGCCAGCCGCGGCGAAGGCGCTGAATCCCAAGTGGTGCCCAACCGGCCCAGCCAATATGCGAATGCGGGCCAAGGCCTGCCCGTGTTGAAGTCGGTGCAGGAGGAAGTGGGCGTGCGAGGTGGTCCTGCGGTGCTCAATGGCCGTGGCTTCCAGTGGCAAGCCACTGCCTTCCGAATCACGCGCCCCACCAGCAACCTGGATGCGTGTGCGAACTTGGGACTCTCGCCCTGCACCGGGCGTATCGAAGGTGATGTGCGACACCAAGGCTTGGAGGCGGGCGTGCAGTGGGCGTCGGCGCCCTGGTTTGTCAGCCTGCAGGCCACGCTGCTGGACGCGCAGCGGCGCGGCAGCACCGCGCAGCC
>JAIYCN010000092.1 GCA_027487995.1 Rubrivivax sp.
CGTCTACAACGGCATGGCCACGGGCGCCGACTGGATGTCGGCTGCGTCCTTCATCGGCATGGCCGGCACGCTCTACCTCACCGGTTATGGCGGTCTGGCCTTCATCATGGGTTGGACGGGCGGCTATTGCCTGGTGGCGCTGTTCCTGGCGCCCTACCTGCGCAAGTTTGGCCAGTTCACGATTCCCGACTTCCTGGGCGCCCGCTATGGCGGCAACCTGGCCCGCTTGGTCGGCATCGTCATCGCCATCGTCTGCTCCTTCGTCTACGTGGTGGCGCAGATCTACGGCGTGGGTCTGATCACCACGCGCCTGACGGGTGTGGACTTCGGCATCGGCATCTTCCTGGGTCTGGGCGGCATCCTGGTGTGCTCCTTCCTGGGTGGCATGCGCGCGGTGACCTGGACGCAGGTGGCGCAGTACATCATCCTGATCATTGCCTACCTGATCCCGGTCGTGTGGCTGTCGGTCAAGCAGACCGGCGTGCCCGTGCCCCAGGTGATCTACGGTCAGCAGTTGGCCAAGGTGACCGAGCGCGAGAAGCAACTGCGTGCCGACCCCAAGGAACAGGAAGTCATCGCCATCTTCAAGGAGCGTGCTGACGCGGCCACGGCCAAGCTCAAGGACGTGCCTGCCGCCATGGCCGCCGACAAGGCTGCCGCGGAGAAGAAGCTCGCCGACCTGAAGGAAGCCAATGCGCCGGTGGCGGACATCCAAGCCGCCCAGAAGGCGCTGGATGCGCTGCCGGCCACGGAAGCCGACGCGAAGAAGGCCTACACGGCTGCGAAGACCGCCAACGAGGCACGCGCTCGTCCGCTGGCCGGCATGCCCGGTCATGCCACGGTGTACGCAGGCGACCCCAAGGGTGATGAGAAGGCCCAGAAGACCTTCAATGAGTCGCGCCTGAACTTCATGGCCCTGGTGTTCTGCCTGATGGTGGGTACGGCTGCATTGCCGCACATCCTGATGCGCTACTACACCACGCCGTCGGTGAAGGAGGCTCGTGAGTCGGTGACCTGGTCGCGGTTCTTCATCTTCCGGCGGTACTTCACGGCGCCTGCGTTGGCGGTGCTGGTCAAGTACGAGGTCTTCAACAACCTCGTGGGCCTGCCCTTCGACAAGCTGCCGGTGTGGATTGCCAACTGGGCCAAGGTTGATCCTTCGCTGCTGTCGGTGGCGGACATCAACAAGGACGGCATCTTCCAGTTGGGTGAAATGCGCATCGGTGGCGACATCATCGTGTTGGCCACACCGGAAATCGGGGGCTTGCCCTACGTGATTTCGGGCATGGTGGCCGCCGGTGGTTTGGCTGCGGCGCTGTCCACTGCGGACGGCCTGCTGCTGACGATCGCCAACGCCTTGTCGCACGACCTGTACTACAAGATGATCGACCCGAACGCCACCACCGCTCGCCGAGTGGCCATCTCCAAGGCCCTGCTGTTGGTGGTGTCCCTGGCAGCAGCCTATACCGCGTACACCGTCTACGTGACCAAGCAGGCCGACATCCTGTTCCTGGTCTCGGCGGCGTTCTCGTTCGCGGCGGCGGGCTTCTTCCCGGCGCTCGTCCTGGGCATCTTCTGGAAGCGGGCCACCTCTGCGGGTGCGGTGTTGGGCATGATCGCCGGCTTCGGCGTGACGCTGTACTACATGGCCACCAACCATGCCTGGATGCGTACCATCTTCGGTGTCACCCAGCCGGTGGACCTGTGGTTTGGCGTGCTGCCGATCTCCGCAGGCCTGTTCGGCGTGCCGGTGGGTTTTGCCGTGATCATCCTGGTGAGCCTGTTCACGCCGGCTCCCAAGCAGGAGATCCAGGAGCTCATCGAGCACGTGCGTTACCCCAGCATCAAGGGCGACGCGCTCAAGACGCAGTCGGCTTGATCGACTGATCCTTCCATCCGCGCAGGCGGATGGTGGATCCTGTGAAGGGCCCCGATTCTTCGGGGCCCTTTTTTGTTCCCGAGCAAGGCCCCGTGTTTACCCGTGGATGCACTCAATATTTCACTTTGTGGAATGCGGTGCCCGGGTTATCACTCGGGTTGTAAGCCGCGGTTGGTTCCGCGTCAGAGCATGGTCAGAGCCTGGAGAGAAAGTGGGGATATTGGCCCTCACGAGGCCATGTCTCTTCGCTTTTCAGGAGCAAACAATGGCAATGAACCCTGCAGGGGCCGCCGGCAACGCCGAGCACGCCCCCATGACAGCCGAGGAAAAGAAGGTCATCTTCGCTTCCTCGCTCGGTACCGTCTTCGAGTGGTACGACTTCTATCTCTACGGATCGCTGGCGGCCATCATCGCCAAGCAGTTCTTCGCGGGCCTCGACCCGAACGCGGCCTTCATCTTCGCGCTGCTGGCCTTCGCTGCGGGCTTCATCGTGCGCCCCTTCGGCGCCATCTTCTTCGGCCGCCTGGGCGACATGATCGGTCGCAAGTACACCTTCCTGGTGACCATCCTGCTGATGGGCCTGTCCACCTTCATCGTGGGCATCCTGCCCACGTACGCCTCCATCGGCGTGGCTGCTCCGATCATCCTGATCGTGCTGCGGCTGCTGCAGGGCCTGGCCCTGGGTGGCGAGTACGGCGGTGCCGCCACCTACGTGGCCGAGCACGCGCCCAACGGCCGCCGTGGTGCCTACACCGCCTGGATCCAGACCACCGCCACGCTGGGTCTGTTCCTGTCGCTGATGGTGATCCTGGGTACCCGTACGGCCATCGGTGAAGCCGCCTTCGCCGATTGGGGCTGGCGTGTGCCGTTCATCGTCTCGATCGCGCTGCTGGGCATCTCCGTGTGGATTCGTCTGCAGATGAACGAGTCGCCGGCCTTCCAGAAGATGAAGGCCGAGGGCAAGACGTCCAAGGCTCCCCTGGCCGAGTCCTTCGGTCAGTGGAAGAACCTCAAGATCGTGATCCTGGCCCTGCTGGGTCTGGTGGCCGGTCAGGCCGTGGTCTGGTACTCGGGCCAGTTCTATGCCCTGTTCTTCCTGTCCAACGTCCTGAAGGTCGACGGCCCCACCGCCAACATCCTGGTGGCCGTCTCGCTGATCATCGGCACGCCCTTCTTCGTGATCTTCGGCACGCTGTCGGACAAGATCGGCCGCAAGCCCATCATCCTGGCCGGCATGGCGCTGGCGGTGCTCACCTACTTCCCGCTGTTCGAAGCCCTGACGAACGCTGCCAACCCCAAGCTGGCGGCTGCTCAGAAGTCGGCCCAGGTGACGGTGACCGCTGCGGCGGGTGATTGCTCCTTCCAGGGCAACCCGGTGGCGCGTGAAATCGACTTCACCAAGTCCTGCGACATCGCCAAGCGCTTCCTGGCCCAGAACTCGGTGAGCTACAAGAACGCCGTGGCACCCGCTGCGGGCCCTGCGGTCATCAAGATTGGTGAAGTGGAAATCGTGGCTCCGGTCGGCGCCGTGGAAAACGCCAAGTTCACCGCCGACAGCGCCAAGGCCATCGCTGAATTCAAGAAGACCGTCTCCGAGGCCCTCAAGGCCGCAGGCTACCCGCCCAAGGCGGATCCGATCGCGCCGCTGTCGGCCAACTGGTGGAAGATCGTGGGCATCCTGTCCATCCTGGTGATCTACGTGACCATGGTCTACGGCCCGATCGCCGCCATGCTGGTGGAAATGTTCCCCACCCGCATCCGCTACACCTCCATGTCCCTGCCGTACCACATCGGCAACGGCTGGTTCGGTGGCCTGATGCCCACGATCGCCTTCGCGATGGTGGCCCAGAACGGCGACATGTACTACGGTCTGTGGTATCCCATCATCATCGCGTCGGCCACCTTCGTGATCGGCCTGCTGTTCGTGAAGGAAACCAAGGACGTGGACATCTACGCCAACGATTGATGGAGCCCACATGATCAAGCTCTTCATTGGCTTTCTCGTATTCGCGGCTCTGGCCCTGTTCATCCTCAGCCGAGGGGGTGACATCGACATGAGCGGTGAAAAGCACGGCATCGAGTCCCACAGCCCGGCGGCTTCCGCCCCCGCAGCCGCCTCGGCTCCTGCCGCTGCATCGGTGCCTGCCTCGGCGGCCAGCCCGGCCGCGAAGTAAGCCCGCCGGTGGCAGCGGGCCTGAGCCAGCGCAGTTCCTCGGGACTGTGCTGGCGCTAGGCTCGTCAGCGAAGCCGTCAGCCCGCGTTGCGTTCGCGCTTCGCGGGCTTTTTTCTTGGAGGGAGGTATCCTGTGCATGCCCCGGTTGTGGCCAAGGACTCATCCCACCTGTTCAATTTGGAGGATCTCTTTGCGCTGCATGCGTCCTCCATTCAGCCGCTGCTGTTGGCCACTGACCGTGCGGGTACGGCCCATGACTTCAGTGCAGTCGCTTCAGGCATCCGAGGCTTCACCACCAAGCTGCTTCAGGAAGGGTTGCAGGCACACGCGCTCACGGCGCTCATCAGCCACCTGAACGATGCCTTCACGCAGCGGTTGGTCACGGTCACGGCGCAGGCCCACGCCCGCGACCTGAACCAGGCCTGTTGGTTGGCCTTCGGCTCCGAAGGCCGTTCCGAGCAGACCGTGGCCACCGACCAGGACAACGGCTTGGTCTTCGTGAGCGACTGCCCCGATACGGACCGCCAAGCGTGGCTGGCCTTCGCCCATGATGTGAATGAGGCCCTGGACGATTGCGGCTTTCCAATGTGCAAGGGCAATGTCATGGCGCGCAACCCGGCGTGCTGCCTGACGCCGGCCGAATGGCAGGAGCGACTGGCCCAATGGATCGAGGGAGGTGCGCCGCAGGACCTGCTGGCTGCGGCGATCTACTTTGATCTTCGGCCCGTTGCAGGGCGAATGGAACTGGCCCAACCCCTGCGCGCACAAATTACACGCCAGGCGCACGCCAACCCGCGGTTTTGCCGGCAACTGGCCGCGCAAGTGCTCAGGACCTCGCACGGCCTTGACTGGCGGGGCGCCATCAAGACCGAGGAGATCGATGGTGTGCCGCTGTTCAATCTCAAGTGTCACGGGACGGCCGTGTTCGTGGCCGTGGCGCGATTGCGCAGTCTGGCGCTGGGCATTGAGGAGTTGAATACCTGCAGGCGACTGAAGGCCTATGCCCTGAAGGCGGGCGTTGCGGAGCACGAAGCGCGGGCCTGGGTGACTGCGTTTGAATTCCTTCAGAGCCTGCGAATGCGGGCACATGTCCAAGCCTTGGATTCGCCCACTCCTTCCACATACCCCAACCATATTCGACTGGATGCGCTTGACGACCTCGAGCGACACATCCTGAAGGAGACGCTGCACGTCGGTAGGGCTCTGCAGCAGGCGGTCGAGCTCGACTACCTTCGGGGCTGAAACGCACCGGCGACTTCCACGATGCGGGCTGCAAGGCATGGTCGCCTTGGCTGCCCTGACGATAATGGCGCGATGAGCGAGTCCTACCTGTGGGTCAAGGCCCTGCACATCATCTTCGTGGCCAGTTGGTTCGCAGGCCTGTTCTATCTCCCGCGCCTGTTCGTGAATCTGGCCATGGTGGAGCCTGCCAGCACGGCCGAGCGTGATCGCCTGCTGCTGATGTCGCGCAAGCTGCTGCGCTTTTCCACCATCCTGATGATCCCGGCCCTGGTGGCGGGTGTCTGGCTCTGGATGGGTGTGGGCATTGGGCGCGGCCCGGGCAGTGGCTGGATGCATGCCAAGCTGGCGCTGGTGCTGGGTGTGGCGGTCTACCACCATGCCTGTGCCCGCATCCTGCGCAGCTTTGTGGAGGGCCGCAACACGCGCACACACACCTGGTTCCGCGTGTTCAACGAGTCCTCGGTCCTGCTGTTCGCCGCCATCGTCGTGCTGGTGGTCGTCAAACCCTTCTAGGATCATGGCGGGCCGCCGAGCCTGGACTGCTGACCGGAGTCGAGATTCCGGCGAAAGAAGCTTCGCGACGCTGACCGCGGGGTTCATGCTCCTGCTGGTGGTCTATGCCAGCCTCTACCCGTTTGAAGGGTGGCAGTGGCCCGCAGGCCTGGATTGGCGAACGGCCTGGCAGCTGCCCTGGCCCCGCTGGCGGGACCGTGCCGACGAATGGCTCAATGTCCTGGGTTACGTGCCGGTTGGATTTCTGATGACCCTGGCGCTCATGCGCCGCGGCTGGTCGGTGTTCATCGCCCTGTTGGTGGGCATCATCGCGGCGGCGGTGTTGTCTTACTGCATGGAAATCATGCAGACGCTGCTGCCCCGGCGGGTGCCGTCTCTGCGCGACTGGGTGGGCAACACGACCGGCGCGGCGATGGGCAGTGTCCTGGCCTTGCTGATGCACTTCATGGGCTGGCTGCAGCGCATGCGGCGATGGCGCGATCGCTGGTTCACCCGGGACTCCGCCGGTGCTTTGGTGCTGCTGCTGCTATGGCCCGCAGCCCTGCTGGCACCCTCCACCTTGCCCTTTGGTCTGGGGCAATGCTGGGATGAGATACAGGGGCTCGTGTTGACCCTGATGAGGCATCTTCCTCTGCAGCATTTGGGCTGGTCGCTTGAACTCGTCGCGCCGGCAGCCAACCCGCGAGGGCTGCCCTCAGCGCCGGCCCAGATGCTCGCGATTGCCCTGGGCGCCCTGGCTCCCGTGGCCTTGTGCAGTGCCGCCCTGGCGCCGGGCCTGCGCCGTGCAGTCCCGATGGTGGTGGTCGCCGTGGTGGCCTTCGCTGGGATGACCCTGTCCACCGCTTTGAACTTCGGTCCTCCCCATGCGTGGTCATGGCTCACGCCCACGGCGGTCCTGGCGTGCCTCCTGGTGCTGCCTCTGGCGGTTCCCTTCCTGCTGCTGTCTCGCCGCTGGTGTGCTGTGCTGGGGCTGTTGGTGCTGGCGGTCGCCGTGGCCCTGGGCGCGCAGATGCCATCCGGCGCGTATCACGAGCTGAACCTGCAGTCCTGGGAGCAGGGGCGGTTCATCCGCTTTCATGGGCTGTCCCTGTGGGTGGCCTGGCTGTGGCCCTACATGACCATGGTGTGGTTGATGATGCATCTGACGGAACGACACCCCACGCTCCCTACAATTCGGTGATGAGCTACTACAAGCACCACATCTTCTTCTGCCTGAACCAGCGTGGAAATGGCGAAGATTGCTGTGCACGGCACAACGCCCAGGAGGCCTTCGACCACTGCAAGGCCCGAGTGAAGTCTCTTGGCTTGAACGGCCCCGGCGGTGTGCGCGTGAACAAGGCCGGATGCCTGGACCGCTGCGCCGGTGGACCCGTGGCGGTGGTCTACCCCGAGGGCACCTGGTACAGCTTCGTGGACAAGTCTGACATCGACGAGATCATCGATCGCCACCTCGCCCAGGGCCAACCGGTTGAGCGCCTGATGCTGGCCCCCGATGTGGGACGCTGAGCGTCGCGGTCGGCTTCATGCACGCTGAACCTCCCGGCATGAACGCCCATACTTTGAGGGAATTGGTTCCCGGCCCGGCCGGCGCGCTTGAAGTGGCGCTGGACCTGCCCACGTCTGAGCCACCGTACCGTGGGCTGGCCTTGGTATGCCACCCCCACCCGCTGCACGGTGGCACCATGGACAACAAGGTCGTTCAGACCTTGGCCCGTGCCTTTCTGCAGATGGGTTGGCGTTGCCTGCGCGTGAACTACCGCGGTGTGGGTCAGTCAGAGGGTGCATGGGACGAAGGCCGCGGTGAGACCGATGACGCCCAGCAAGCGCTATTGGCGAGGGCTGCGGTTGGCGAGCCCCTGCTGTTGGCCGGTTTTTCATTCGGCGGCTTCGTTGCCGCCAACTTGGCCCAACGGCTGGTGCAGTCGGGTCGTCCCCCTGAACGTCTGGTGCTGGTGGGGCCTGCCACGCAGAACTTCCCCGTGCCGCCGGTGGCGCCTGACACGGTCGTGGTGCATGGCGAGACCGACGACGTCGTGCCCCTGCAGGCCACACTGGACTGGGCACGCCCGCAGCACCTTCCGGTGGTGGTGTTGCCTGGCATTGGGCACTTCTTCCATGGGCAGCTTCCGCTGCTGAAATCGGTGGTGTTGCGGGCGCTGCAGTCCCCCACCTGAACGACGACGATCTTCAAGAAAACGATTCGATGACTTTCTCAGCCTGTGTCTTGTCTGTGACCTCCGGACCGCTCTTCCGCCTGGTGTCCCGAACCACTGCCGTCCTGGGGTTGATGCTGGGTTTGGCCTTGACCGCAGCCTTGCCGGCCCACGCGCAGGCCCCGCAGCCTCCCGAGGTGGCCGCACGCCAGTACATCCTCATGGACCTGACCACCGGGCAGGTGCTGGCCGAGCGCGATGCCGATACGCCCTCGGACCCCGCTTCGCTGACCAAGCTGATGACGGCCTACTTGAGCTTTCAGGCCCTCAAGGACAAGAAGCTCGCACTCGACCAGCGTTTGCCGGTCAGCAAGCGCGCATGGAGCGAGCGCAAGGGCGACCCTTCGCTCATGTTCATCGACACCACCATGACCCCTTCGGTGGATGAACTGCTGCACGGCATGATCGTGCAGTCGGGCAACGACGCCTCCGTGGCATTGGCCGAGGCCGTGGGGGGGTCCCTTGACGGCTTCGTGGCGATGATGAACCGCCAGGCCCAAGCCTTCGGTCTGAAGAACACCAGCTTCAAGAACGCCACGGGCATGACCGAGCCCGGTCACCGCAGCAGCGCGCGTGACGTGGCCATCATCGCCTCGCGCGTGATCCGCGACTTTCCCGAGTTCTACCGCTACTACTCGGTGCGCGAGTACACCTACAACAAGATTCGGCAGGACAACCGGAACCTGCTGCTGCGCCGTGACCCCACGGTGGACGGCATGAAGACGGGCTACACGGAGGCGGCCGGCTACTGCCTGGTGGCCTCGGCCCAGCGCGACTTTCCCGGCGGCAAGCGCCGGCTGCTGTCGGTGGTGATGGGCACTTCTTCGCGCGAAGCGCGCGCCACGGAAAGCCAGAAGCTGCTGAATTGGGGCTACACCGCCTGGGATGCGGTGCGTCTGTTCGAGGCCGACAAGCCGCTCGCCACTACCGCCGTGTGGAAAGGCAAGGCCAAGGAGGCCAAGCTGGGTGCCGTGGGCGGCGTGGTGGTCAACGTGCCCCGTGGCGAGGCCGAGAAACTGCGCACCGAACTGCAGCGCACCGACCCATTGGTGGCGCCTTTGGCGCAAGGGCAGCGCGTGGGCACCGTCAAGGTCAGCACCACCAGTGGTACGGCTGTGGCCGAGGTGCCCCTGGTGGTGATGGAAGCCGTGCCCGAGGCGGGCATCATCGGGCGCGCCTGGGACGCCCTGCGCCTGTGGATCCAGTGAGGCAGCCATGACCCAACCCCCTGCACCGGGACCTTCACGCGAAAGCCTCATCGAGTACCCCTGCCGATTTCCCATCAAGGTGATGGGGGCACATGTGGAGGGATTTGAGGCCGCCGTGGTGGCCGTGGCCTTGAACTTCGACCCCGACTTCGACCCGGCATCCGTGGAGCGACGCCCCAGCAGCAGCGGCAACTATCTCGGTCTGACCATCACCATCAACGCCACCAGCCGGGAGCAGCTTGATGAGCTCTATCGCACCTTGAGCACGCACCCCATGGTCAAGGTGGTGCTCTGACCCCGCCATGATCCGGCGTTCCCTGGGCCTGCGCTCCTGCGAAGAAGTGGTCGCCGACATGCAGGCGTTCACGCAGGCGCGTGACGAGAGCGCACCTGATGAGCTCTGGCTGGTGGAGCATCCGCCGGTGTTCACGCAAGGGTTGGCGGGCCGCGATCAGCACGTGCTCGCACCGGGCGACATTCCGGTGCTGGCCACCAACCGCGGCGGCCAAGTGACGTACCACGGCCCAGGACAGGTGGTGGCCTATCCCCTGGTGGACCTGAGCCGGCTGGGCATCTACGTCAAGGAATACGTCTATCGTCTGGAGGCGTCCATCCTGTCGGTGCTGGGCGACCTTGGCATCACCGGTCATCGCGTGGCCGGAGCACCGGGCATCTATGTGCGGCTCGACGACCCGTTCTCGCATGCGGCCCTCATCGGCCCGCGTCCTGGTTCAGACCCCTTCCGCGGTCTGGGCAAGATCGCCGCACTGGGCATCAAGGTCACGCGCCACCGCACCTACCATGGGGCGGCGCTGAATGTGGCCATGGACCTGGAGCCCTACAGCCGCATCGACCCTTGCGGTTACGCGGGCTTGCGCACGGTGGACCTGGCCACCTTCGGCCTGTCTGTTTCCTGGGACGAAGTGGCCGACCGCTGGGCCGTGGCTTTGCAGCGGCTGCTGGAGCGCTGAGGGGATGCGCCCAGCCCGCAAGCGCGCGACAATCGAGCAATGAGCCGTACCGACACGCCCAACACCGTCCGTCAAGCTGCCGACGCCGAGCACTACGATGCCACGGCCAAGCAGAAGTCGCAGGCCAAGACGGCACGCATTCCCATCAAGGTGGTGCCGGCCGAGGTGCTGCGCAAACCTGAATGGATCCGCGTCAAGGCCGGCAGCCCCAGCACGCGCTTCTACGAAATCAAGCAGATCCTGCGCGAGCACAAGCTGCACACCGTGTGCGAAGAGGCCTCCTGCCCCAACATTGGCGAGTGCTTCGGCAAGGGCACGGCCACCTTCATGATCATGGGCGACAAGTGCACGCGTCGCTGCCCCTTCTGCGATGTGGGCCATGGCCGCCCAGACCCCCTGGACGCGGATGAACCGCTGAACTTGGCCAAGACGATTGCCGCGCTCAAGCTGTCCTATGTGGTGATCACCAGCGTGGACCGCGACGATTTGCGCGATGGCGGTGCGGGGCATTTTGTGGACTGCATCCGCCGCACGCGCGAACTCTCACCCAGCACCCGCATCGAGATCCTGGTGCCCGACTTCCGTGGGCGCGACGACCGGGCCCTGGGCATCCTCAAGGAAGCGCCTCCGGATGTGATGAACCACAACCTGGAGACCGTGCCCCGGCTTTACAAGGAAGCACGGCCGGGCAGCGACTATGCGTTCAGCCTGAACCTGCTCAAGAAGTTCAAGGCCCTGCACCCTGAAGTGCCGACCAAGAGCGGACTGATGGTGGGCTTGGGCGAGACCGACGAGGAAATCCTTGAGGTCATGCGCGACATGCGGGCGCACAACGTGGACATGCTGACCATTGGGCAGTACCTCTCACCATCGGGGCATCACC
>JAIYCN010000250.1 GCA_027487995.1 Rubrivivax sp.
GCCACCGTATCGAGCATGCGGGTGAAGGGAAGAGCGTCGGTTCGTGCATCGGTGAGCCGAAGTCCCAACCATTGCCAGCGCTGAGGCTCGCGGCTGGTGAAGACCGCAGCAGAGTAAGCTTGGTCCAAACCCAACGCAGCCGCGTCACGCACGGTTGACGGGCCCAGCAAAGGCAGCACCAAGTATGGTCCGGCCGGCAGGCCCCAGGTGGCCAGGGTTTGACCAAAGTCCTCGCTTTGGCGCTCCAGTCCTGCTTCAGTGGCGATATCGAACACACCGCCCAAGCCCATCACGGTGTTCAGACTCACACGCATGGTCATCTCGAAGGCGCGCGCTCCCTTGCCTTGCAGCGCAAGGTTGGCAACCGACCAGACATCACCCACGTTGCCCAACACATTGCCCACACCCGAGCGCACCAACTTGGGCACCACCGCCTCGTAAGCCTCGGCCGCCGGCTTGATCAGGAAGTGGTCCACCACGCCGTTGAACGTGAAGATGCCTCGGTTGAATTTCTCGAGCGGATCCTTGGGATGGCCTGTTGCAGCCTCGGCCTTGGCCTTCTCGGGTTGGGCTTGCGCGTTTGCCGTCGACGCCAGTCCCGCAAAGGACACGGCCAGGACCATCAGCGCGGCCAAGCCAGACCGGGTCAAGGGCCTCGCTGCGCCGCAGCGCTTGGTTGCGGTCAGCGTGCTCACTTGCTCGCCCCAGGGCCCTCGGCGGCCTTGTTGAAGAGGAACTGTCCGATCAGGTTTTCCAGGATGACCGCCGATTGCGTGGACGCAATCACATCACCCGCGGCCAAGTCCTTCTCGTCACCACCAGCCTCGATGCCGATGAACTGGTCACCCAAGAGGCCAGAGGTCAGGATCTTGGCGGAGGAATCCTTGGGGAACTTCACATCGCGGTCCAGTTCCATCGTCACCACACCTTGGAAGGTCTTGGCATCCAGGGTGATCGACTTCACACGGCCCACGGTGACCCCTGCACTGCGCACGGGCGCGCGCGGCTTGAGGCCGCCGATGTTGTCGAAGCGAGCGGTCACCACATAGCCGCTGCGCTCGCCGAAGCTGGCCAGGTTGGCCGCCTTGAGCGACAGGAACAGCAAGCCGGCCAGCCCCAACAGGACGAAGCAGCCGACCATGACCTCAATGCCCTTCTTGTTCATTCTTGGTTCCTCCTTGCACCCCGGCGCCACGCTCAGGGTGTCGAAAACATCAGCGCGGTGAGCACGAAGTCCATGCCCAACACGGAAAGCGATGAAATGACCACCGTGCGCGTGGTGGCGTAGGCCACCCCTTCCGGCGTGGCCTGCGTCTCATGGCCCTGATAGAGCGCAACGGCGGTGCAGATCACGCCGAACACGAAGCTCTTGACGATGCCGTTGCCCACATCCCGCCACACGTCCACACGGGACTGCATCAGCGACCAGAAGTTCCCGGCGTCCAATCCAATCAAGCCCACGGCCACCGCCCAGGCACCCAGGATGCCGATGGCCGAAAACAAACCCGCCAACAGTGGCATGGAGATCACGCCAGCGATGAAACGCGGCGCCAACACGCGGCTGCGCGGATCCACGGCCATCATCTCCATGGCCGACAACTGCTCACCGGCCTTCATCAAGCCAATCTCGGCTGTGAGCGACGTGCCGGCGCGCCCCGCGAACAGCAAGGCTGCGACCACCGGACCCAATTCGCGCACCAGGGACAGGTTCACGATGAGCCCCAGCGATTCGGTGGCGCCGTAGGTCACCAGGGCGTAATACATCTGCAGGGCCAACACGAAGCCCACGGCGAGGCCCGAGGCCAGGATGATGACCAAGGACAGGTTGCCGATGGCGTGGATCTGCCGCACCACCAGTGAGAACCGCCGCAGGGCTGCCGGCGAGTGCACCAGCAGATCCTTGAAGAAGAAGGCCGCATGCCCAAAGCCCTGCAGCACCTTCAAGGCCACCGCACCCAGACGCTGCAGTTGAAGCGAGAGAGCCCCCATCACGCGTGGACTCCGAAATCATCACGCAGGCTGCGCGCAGGGTAGTGGAATTTCACGGGGCCATCGGGTTCGCCTCGCACGAACTGCCGTACCTCCGCATCGGTCGAGTTCATCAGTTCGGACGGTGTGCCCTGCGCCACGATGCGCCCGCCATTGGCCAGCAGGACCACGTGGTCGCTGATGGCCATGCATTCGGGCACGTCATGGGACACCACCAGGGACGTGGCACCGGTGATGTCGTTGAGCTTGCGGATCAGGTTCGCAGCCACGCCCATGGAGATGAGGTCCAAGCCGGCAAAGGGCTCGTCGTACATGATGAGCTCTGGGTCCAGGGCAATGGCGCGCGCCAGGGCAATGCGCCGGGCCATGCCACCCGACACTTCCGAAATCTTCAGGCCTGCGGCACCCCGCAGGCCAACCGCGTGAAGCTTGAGCAGCACGACGTCGCGGATCAGGGCTTCAGGCAGGTCCGTGTGCTCGCGCAGCGGGAAGGCCACGTTTTCGAAAACCGTGAGGTCGGTGAACAGGGCACCGAACTGAAAGAGCATGCCCATGCGACGACGCAGGCGCAACAACTGGTCCCGGTCACGGGCATTGACCACTTCGCCGCCGAACACCACCCGGCCGCGGTTGGCACCATGGATGCCCCCGATCAGCCGCAGCAGCGTCGTCTTGCCGCAACCGGATCCACCCAGGATGGCCGTGACCTTGCCACGCGGAAAGCGCAGGCTGATGTCGCTCAGGATGAGCCGGCTGGCGTCATACCCGAAGCTGACATGGTCGATTTCGATTAGGGCATCGGTCACCAAGGCGTCAGGGTCTCAGGAGGCAAACACAACATTGTGTCACGGGGCTCAAAAAAGTTCCGGGTTTCCCCTGAGAGCCTCGACGCCTATCCCGGAACCTACGCTCAGCGGGGAAGGTCGGATGCCCCCATCAGGTACTCGTCCACGGCACGTGCCGCCTGGCGCCCTTCGCGAATGGCCCAAACGACGAGGGACTGGCCGCGGCGCATGTCGCCGGCGGCAAAGACCTTGTCGACGCTGGTGGCGTAGCCGCCCAGGAAGTCCGTGCTGGCGCGGGCGTTGCCCCGGTTGTCCTTTTCCACGCCAAAGGAATCCAGGATGGAGGCCACCGGCGCCGTGAAGCCCATGGCCAGCAACACCAAGTCCGCCTTCCACTCCTTCTCACTGCCCGGCACTTCGCTCATCTTGCCGTTCTTCCACTCCAGCTCGACCGTCTTGAGCGCCTTGATCTTGCCCTTGTCCTTGCCGGTGCCGCCAATGAACTCCTTGGTGGCGATGGCGAACTCGCGCTGGCAGCCTTCTTCATGGCTGGACGAGGTGCGCAGCTTGTAGGGCCAATAAGGCCAGGTGAGGGGCCGGTCCTCCTCCTCGGGCGGCATCGGCATCAGCTCGAACTGCGTCACGCTGGCCGCGCCGTGGCGGTTGCTGGTGCCCACGCAGTCGCTGCCAGTGTCACCACCACCGATGACGATCACGTGCTTGCCATCGGCGCGCAGCTGGTCCTTGAGCTTGTCGCCAGCCACCACCTTGTCCGCCTCCGCCAGGCACTTCATGGCTAAATGCACCGCGTTCAGGTCTCGCCCGGGCACGGGCAA
>JAIYCN010000354.1 GCA_027487995.1 Rubrivivax sp.
ACCGGCCGCCCGAGCAGGCCGGCGACGACGCTGGGCAGGGCGCCTTCCATCCCCGCGACCACCACCAGCGCGGTGGCGGACTGCAGGACCTCCACCCGGGCGAGCAGGCGGTGCAGGCCGGCCACGCCGACGTCGTAGATCCGGTTGCACGGGATCCCCATCGCCACGGCGACCTCGAAGGCCTCCTCGGCCACCGGATGATCGCTCGTGCCCGCCGCCACCACGACCACGTGGGGCTGGCCGGCGACGCCCTCGATGGGCGCGGGGGAGTGCAGGGTGAAGGTGCGCGCGGCATCATTGCGGCGGCCGGTGGGAAACGCGTGGGCGAGCGCCGCGAGCTTCTCCGGTTGCAGGCGCGTGATCAGCACCGGGGCGCCGGCGGCCCCGGCCTCGCGGGTGATGGCGAGGATCTGCTCGGCCGTCTTGCTCTCGCCGAAGATGACCTCGCCCATCCCCTGCCGGAGGCGGCGGTGGTGGTCGACCTGCGCAAAGCCGAGGTCGGTGGTGCGGAACGGCCCGCTCTGCAGTTGGCGCAATGCCGTGTCGGGGGCGATGACGCCGGCCTGCACCCCGTGGAGGAGCTGACGAAGATCGGATTCAGTCATGGGAAAGGAAAGCCGCCGGGCGCGGGGCCTGGTTCAGGAGGCGCGGCTCGTGCCGCCGCCGGTACGGTAGCCGGCGAGGTCGAGCGTCACCCACGCGAAGCCACGCTCGCGGGCGAGGGCGTGGAGGGCGTCGCGAACCCCGAGGACGCGCGGCATCTCGTCGGGCGCGACCTCCACGCGGATCCACTTGCCCGTGGGCTGCTCGTGGAGGCGGACGCGGAACACCTGCAGGCCGCCGCCGCGCAGCACGGCCTCGAGGTCCTCGACGTCGCGCAGCTTCTGCGGGGTGACGGCGACGCCGGTCATCAGGCGGGAGCTGAGGCAGGGGCTGGCGGGCTTGTCGGCGAGGGGCAGGCCGAACTGGCGCATCAGGGCGCGGATGTCGTCCTTGGTGAGCTCGGCGGCCTCGAGGGGGGCGACGATGCGGTTTTCCTGGGCGGCCTGGTGGCCCGGGCGGAAGTCCCCGCGGTCGGAGGCGTTGTAGCCGTAGGCGATGGCGGCGTGGCCGAGGCGGTCCTTCAGCTCGTGGCTGAGGCGGAACAGCTCGGACTTGCAGTGGTAACAGCGCGAGAGGTCGTTGCGGGCGTAGGCGGGGTTTTCCAGCTCGTTGCTCTGCTCCCAGCGGTGCTCGACCCCGGCCCAGGCGGCGAAGCGGGCGGCGTCCTCGCGCTCCACCTGGGCGAGGCTGGCGCTGACGGCGGTGACGGCCACCAGGCGGCCCCCGGACTGGCGGCGCACCTGTTCGGCGGCCCAGAGGAGAAAGGCGCTGTCGACGCCGCCCGAGTACGCGACGATGAGGCCGTCGCGCAGGAGGTCCCGCAGGCCGGCCTGCAGGGCGGCGTACTTGGCCGCGACGGGCGCGGGCGGTGTGGCGGTGCTGACCATAGGGCGCGGCACTCAGCCACCGGGCCCGGGGGGAGTCAAAAGTGAAAGGGCGCCACGGATTCCAGCGGGGGCGTCACGCGGACGTTGCCCAGGCCGGGCTTGAGCCGCGGACGGGATGCGGCTGACTGGCCGCACCCGCCGATGAGTTACCCATGTCCGCCGCGTCCCGCTCCCGCCTCCGGCCTGCGCCGGGGGATGCTGGGCTGGCTGCTGGCGGCCGTGCTGGCGGGGCCGCTGGGGGCGCACGGGGATGACCAGCGCGTGCTGGAGTTGCTCACCGCGGAACTGGCGCAGACGCCGGACGCGGACCTGCACCTGCGGCGGGGGGAATTGTACCGGCACCTGCGGGAGTGGGAGCGGGCGGAGGCTGATTACGCGGCGGCGGCGCGGCTGGCGCCAGAGTTGGCGGTGATACATTACTTCCGGGCGCGCGCGCGCTTGGAGGCCGGCGATCCGGCGGGGGCGTTGCCGGCGATCGACCGCTTCCTGGCGGCGGAGTCCGGGGCGCCGGAGGGCTGGTTCCTGCGGGCGGAGATCCACGCCGCCGCGGGCCGGAACGATGCGGCCGCGGCCGACTGCGCGCGCGGGATCGAGCGGGCGCCGGAGCCGCGGCCGGAGCATTTTTTGCGGCACGCCCGGCTGCTGGCGGGCAGCGGCGACCGCGCGGCGGCGCTGGCGGCCTTGGATGCGGGCATCGAGCGGCTCGGCCCGGTGGTCTCGCTCGTGGAAATGGCCCTGACGCTGGAACTGGAACGAGGGGAGCCGGACGGGGCCCTGCGACGGATCGACGCCGTCCTCGCGGCCACGCCCCGGCGGGAAGGGTGGCTGTACCGGCGCGGCGAAGTGCTGGAGCGGGCGGGAAGGCCGAGCGAGGCGCGGGCGGCCTACGCGGAGGGCTTGGCGGTGGTGCTGGCGCTGCCGGAGCGGCTGCGCGACACCGTGCCGATGGAGAAACTCGAGCGCGACCTGCGCCGCGCCTTGGGGCGGCTCACGCCGCCTTGAAGCCTTCTCTCCGGGTCGTTCTTCGGGGATGGCCACAAAAGGCTCTGGGCGCGGACCAGGCTGCTGGTGGCGTCCATAGACGCCGCGGAGGTTCAGGGCGAGCGCTCGGACCGGAGGGTTCCGAGCCACGGTGTTTCAGCCGCCTTTGAGCATTGAATCGCTGGGAGAAACTCCGCGGCTCGAGTCCCTGTCCGAGTTCGTCCGCACGGCGCACTTCCGCGGCGTCTATGGACGCCACGCACGCCTCCGACCACGGCTAAAGCCCTTTGCGCCTTTTGTGGCTATCTCCTCCGCCAAGACTGCGGAGGGCAAACGCCTCACAAGCTCGGTCCGGCTTGCGGGGACGGCGATCGCAGGTCCAACGGTGCGCCGGGGAGCCGTCGGCGGAAGCGGGCGTGGGACCGTCCTCAGCCGCCTCAGCCTTCGCGACGCGGGCGCGAACGCGGGCGGCCACCGCGGCTCAGGCGGGGGCGAGGGGCCGGACTCTCGGTCGCAGCCCCGGCTTCCGGAGCGGCGGACGCCGCGGGGGCAGCGCTCGCCTCGCCGACGACCGGCGCGGGGGCATCCGCGGGCGCCGGCGCGGCGGCGACTGCCGAGAGGAGCGGCGGCTCAGTCA
The DNA here is from genome assembly GCA_027487995.1 of Rubrivivax sp. Lineage (GTDB taxonomy): Bacteria > Pseudomonadota > Gammaproteobacteria > Burkholderiales > Burkholderiaceae_C > RFTU01. The sequence goes on from JAIYCN010000354.1 coordinate 3,109, forward strand.
GCAGGGGCGGCTCGGCCAAAGCGGGAGCGGGAGGGGCGCCTTCGCCCGGGGCGGCAGCGGCCGCGCCCTCGGCGGGGGCAGCAGCGGCCGAAGCGTCCGCGGGGGGCGTGACCCCTTCAGCGGCGGCGGGAGGCGCGGCGGGCACCTCACCCTCGCGGCGATCCGTCGCGTTGATCCAGAGGCCGCCGCGGGAATCCAGGTTGAGCCACCAGAAGAGGCCGCCGAGCTCGATCGGGGCGGGGGTCTCGCCGCCGGCGACCGGGAGCGGCAGGCCGAGGCGGCCGAAGGCGGCCTTCAACTCGGCCTCGTTGGTGCGGAACGCGCGGGAAAGGAAACTCGCGCTGCCGGAGGCCCCGGGGCCACGGCGGTTGCGGCGCATCTGCGGGCGGATCTTCTCCAGCAACTCCAGGCCCTCGGGCAGCGGGACCGGAGTGCGATCGGGGGCCGGGGCGGCGGCG
>JAIYCN010000404.1 GCA_027487995.1 Rubrivivax sp.
AAAGGCACTGGAGCCGAAGGCGCTGAAACCAAAGGTGCTTGGGCAGGGGCAGGGCGAAGCGGCTCCTTCTGGCCGAGTGACTGCGCGGCCGCACGCTGGGCGGCTTGCATCAGGGCCATCTGGGCGGGGACGAAGTCCTCGGGTGAGGCCCCTTCCATGGGTGACTGCTGGCCCGCGTGCGCAACCACGGTGGCCCGGGCTGCAGGGGCCTGGGGCTGGTCGAGCTGCTGGCGCAGGGCATGTTCGAACGGCTCACCGCCGCCGCGCTTCATTTGTGGCGGGGGCATCTTCTCCGGCTCGACATCGACTGCCACGATCAGCTCGGTCATGCCATTGACGCGGCTGTTGGAGACGATGAGCACATCGCGGCCGTACTTGGCGATGGCCTGTTCGTTGGCGCTGCGGGAATCCTTGGCCAGGATGCGTTGGAGTTTCATGATTCAGTCTCCTGAGCAGGCGGGGGCTGTTTCGTTCAAGGTCAAGCGGCGGTGTCGGCGGTGACGGTGTGGATCACCTTGACGGCCTGGTCTTCGGGAATTTCGCTGTAGGACAGCACGGTCATGTCGGGAATGCGATGCCGCGTCATGCGGGCCAGCCAGGGGCGCACGCCCGGCGACACCACCAACACCGCGGGGTTGCCCTGCTCCTCGACCGTGCGCGCGCCGTCGCGCAGCGCGCGGAACAGGCGTTCGGCCAGGCCGGGCTCGAGCATCAGGCCCTGGGACGGGTTGCTGTGCTGGGAGACGTTGTGCAGCATCTGCTCCAGCGCCGGGTCCAGCGTCATGGCCAGCAGCGTGTCCTGCGGGTCCACGAGGCTTTGCACGATCATGCGGCCGAGCTTGGGACGCACCAGCGAGGCGAGTTGGTCGGGGTCCTGCGTGCGGGAGCTGGCCTCGGTCAGGGCTTCGGCGATGCTGCGCATGTCGCGGATGGACACGGCTTCATTGAGCAGGTGCTGCAGGGTGCGGGTGATGACGCCCAGGGAGAGCTTGGCAGGCGTGAGGTCTTCCACCAGCTTGGGTGCGCGGGCAGCCAGCTTGTCCAGCAGTTGCTGCACTTCGTCGTGGCTGAGCAGATCAGAGGCGTTCTCGCGCAGCACCTTGTTCAGATGCGTGGCAATGGCGGTGGCGGGGTCCACCACGGTGTAGCCCAATGAGCGGGCGTATTCGCGCTGGGCCGGGTCGATCCACACGGCGTCCAGACCGAAGGCAGGCTCCTTCGTGTGCTCGCCTTCGAGGCGTCCATAGACCTGGCCGGGGTTGATGGCCAACTCACGGCCCACCTTCACCTCGGCACGACTGCGCACCACACCGTTGAGCACGATCTGGTAGGAGTCGGGCTCCAGGCTGAGGGAGTCCCGGATGCGGACGGGCTGCACGAGGAAACCCAATTCGGCGGAGAGCTTCTTGCGAACGCCCTTGACGCGCTGCATGAGCTGCCCGCCGGTTTCGGCGTTGACCAGTGGCAGCAGGCCATAGCCGATCTCCAGGCCGATCAGGTCCACCTGGTCGAGGTCGCTCCAGTCGAGTTCCTTGGGAGCTTCGGTGATGGGCGAGGCTGCAGCGGCGGCAGTGGCTTCTTCCTGCTGTTGCCCTCGCATGGCCACCCAGCCGACGGCGGCCGTGCCTGCGGCCAAGGTGAAGAACACCAGATGGGGCATGCCCGGCACGATGCCCAGCAGAAACACGATGCCGGCTGCAATGAACAGGGCGTTCGGGTTGTTGAGCTGCGTGACGGCCTGCTCGGTCATCGTCTCGCTGGTGGTCACGCGGGTGACGATGATGGCGGTCGCCATGGACAGGAACAGCGCCGGAATCTGCGCGGCCAGACCGTCACCGATGGTCAACAGCGTGTAGACGCGGCCCGCTTCGGCGGGAGACAGGTCGTGCTGGATGATGCCAATGGCCAGCCCACCCACCAAGTTGATGACCAGGATCAGCAGACCGGCGATGGCGTCGCCGCTGACGAACTTGGAGGCACCGTCCATGGAGCCGAAGAAGTCCGCTTCCTGGCTGAGTTCCTCACGGCGCTTGTTCGCGGTTTCCTTGTCGATGATGCCGGCGTTCAGGTCGGCATCAATGGCCATCTGCTTGCCGGGCATGGCGTCCAGGGTGAAGCGCGCATTGACCTCAGAGACGCGCCCAGCTCCCTTGGTGATCACCACGAAGTTGATGATCATCAGGATGATGAAGATGATGAAGCCCACCACATAGTTGCCGGCGATGACGAACTCGCCAAAGGCGGCGATCACCTTGCCGGCGGCTTCATGGCCCTCATGGCCGCTCACCAGCACCACGCGGGTGGACGCCACGTTGAGCGCCAGCCGCAGCATGGTGGCGAACAGCAAAAGGGAGGGGAAAATCGAGAATTCCAGCGGCTTGCGGGTGCCGATGGCGATCAGGATGATGATCAGCGAACTGATGATGTTAAATGTGAACAACACATCCAACAGCCAAGCGGGCAGGGGCAGGACCAGCATCGCCATGATCACGAAGACCACGGCGGGGATTCCCAGCCCGGAGGCGTCAAAGCGGCTCAGGGACTGTCGGAGGGACGACAGGGTGAGGGTGGACATACCCTTTTAAAGCAAGGGGCGTGCCATTGGCGGCAGGGGTCGGCCGGTTCGCCCACCTGTGGGCCTGCCGGTCCCGGTGTAGCGGCAAGGAATCTCCGGTCACGATTCTTGCTGTTTTGACTGCGCAACCGCCGCTGGGGCCTTGTGGCCTGGGGTGGTGCAATGTTTGAACCAGCCGACGCGCAACGCCATGGACCGAATTTCCGACAGCCTGTTCAGTTCTCCTGCTGGCTTGAATTCCACACCTCCGACGAAGGGGGGCGGTCCTGATTTGGAGGGGGGGGCTTCGTCTCCCGATCGCCAGGGTTCGACCGGGTTTGCTGCTGTTTTCGACCGGGTGCAGGGGCCAGATGGATCGGGGCCTGCCAGGGCAGTAGCCGGTGGCGAAGACGCGGCTGCAGCGGAGGATGCCCGGGCCATGACAGGCCCGGACGTGAGATCCGCCGAGGCTGAGGCTGAGGCCGGTGGCGATGCCGCTGCAGGCGCCGCCGCGCTGGTTGAAGTTGGAAGTGATGCAGCGCAGCGGCAGGAAATTGCCGCTGCAGTCGCCCTGCAGTGGGCGGCATTGGTGAACGGCCAGTCAGCGGGCGGTGCCCCAACCTCCGTTTCCGACGGGCCTTCCGGCGAGAGGTTGGAGGTTGACGGCATCGATGGCGTGTCCGGCGCGCCGGCGGCCAAATCGAGTTCATCGTTGATCGATGGCGCGGGGAACACCGCCGCGGCCGAGGGCGCCTGGCAACACCACACCGCTTTGCGGGAGGCGTTGGGGCTGCCTACGGGCATGCCCGACACACCCGCCGTGGAGTTGGGGCGCCGTGCGAGCGCCGCGCTCTTCACCGATGAGCCGGTGCGCGCCGGCCCTGCGCCACTGGCGGTTGCGCCGCTGGTGGCCTTGCAGATCAGCCCGCAATTGTCGGTGATCACGGCGGCCGCGCCTGCGGCCTCTGATGACGCCTTGGTGGCGTTCGCGGCCGGCCAGGGCTTCGATCCGGCGGCACTTCAAAGAATGTTTGGCCGCGGTTCGGTCGCGGCACTGCCCGGCGGCGTGCCGATGGGCACCGCGAATGCGGCTTCATCGGGCAGCGCGCAGGCTGTGTTGGGCGAGGGCCCAGTGGGTGGGTCTCTCACCGCGGGGTTGATGAAGCCTGGCGCGGGTCGCGGTGTTGATGGGTTGGGGACTGCGGCCCAGGCCGGCTTGAGCCGACTTGAGATTTCGATGATGCCGGCCGGGCGCGAAGGTGCGTCCATCTTGGGCGCGGGTCCCGCGGCGGGCATGACCGCGACTTGGATGGCCTTGCAGGCCCGTGGCTTGGGGCAGGCAGGGGTTCTGGATCGAACCACGGCTCCTGCCTTGGGTGTCCCTTCTGCAACGGTTGACGATGCCGCTGTAGTGTTCGGTTCAGGGCTGGCGGGAGCCGTGGCTGCTGATTCTGCTGCGCTGGCTGGCGCAACCAGCGCCTCGGCCAATGCCGGCGTCACCGGCCCGGCAGGTACCGCCCACGCATCTGACACCGCTGCTGCACGGACCGCGGAAGCCCAGCCGATCGATTTGCGTGACCACCTGGAGCAAAGCCGCGAGGCGCTCTCACGCCGCTTGGGCGAGGCGCTGGCCGCCCGGGTGTTGTCCCAGGTGGAGCGGGGGGACTGGCAGGTGCGCCTGAGCGTGACGCCTCAGCACCTGGGCCCCATCGACATTGACCTGCAGATGCGTGGCAACCGACTGGAGGCGCAGTTCCAGGTGGCCAATGGGCAGACCCAATCGCTCATTCAGGACAGTCTGCCGCGGCTGAAGGAAGCTGTCGGCGCGTCCGGCATGGACCTTGCTTCTGCTTGGGTGTCTGGGGGTTTGAGCGACCGCAATCGCGGAAATCCGACACCCGGACAGCCGGATGATCCCGCATCGGTGGCCTTGAATGAGGCCTCTGGTGATGAGCAAGCGGTCAGTGGCGTCGAGACGGTCGAATCACGAGGACCGGGCTGGACGCCCCGACCAGGAGCGGTGGACATCCTGATCTAGTCCACCTGATGAGGTCCCGTCATGGCCACCGCCGAAGAGACTGAAGTCGAAGAGAAGCCCAAGAAACCCATTCTCAAGATCCTGCTGCTGGTGCTGCTGGTGCTGCTGTTGATCGGCGGCACCGTAGGTGCCACCTTGTTCTTCAGCGGGTTCTTCAGCAAGAAGGCCGTTGCCACGGCCGAGGAAGAACTTGAGGGCGCCGAAAAATCCGCCAAGGATGGAGGCGCCGACGGCGCTGCCAAAGGCCCCGGCAAGGGCGCGAGCAAGCCCGAGAAGAAGAAGAAGGACTCCCCTGAACTGGTGCGCTTCGAGTACACCTACAAGCAGATGGACAAGGAACTGCTGAGCAACCTGACGGGTACCCGCAAGGTGATGCAGATTCAGATCGCGTTCATGACCAGCTACGACGAGCGGGTGTTCAAGAACGTGGAGAAGCACGAATTCGCCATCCGCGGTGCTTTGCTGGACGCCATGCGTCAGTACACCGAAGCCGATGTGAACCGTCCGGACTTCCGCAAGGAACTCGCCGAGAAGCTCAAGGAAGAGACCAACAAGGTGCTCACCCAGTACGAAGACTTCGGTGGCATCGACGCGGTTCACTTCACCAGCTTCATCGTTCAATAAGCCCGGCCTGGAGCCCTATTCATGAGCGCACCCAGCGGCAATCTGCTGTCTGAGGCCGAACTGCAGGCCCTGGCCGAAGGCGTCGCCGACGGCACGGTGGCGGTGGACACCGGATTCAACACCGGTGCCCGCGTGCGCAAGCACGACCTGGCCAGCGAGGACAGCAGCCTGGGGGTGAACCTCGCGTCGATCGACATGATCAACGAGCGGTTCATCCGGCTGTTCCGCCTGGGCATGCTGGAGGTGTTGCGCACCAGCCCGCGCATCAACCCCACGCATGCGCGCATCATGAAGTTCGGCACCTACCTGCAGGACCTTCAGCCGCCTCTGTCGGTCAATGTGGTGCGGGTGAAGTCGCTGCGCGGCTACTCCACCGTGGTCATCGAGCCGGGGATGATTTTCTCGTCCTTGGACAGCTTCTTCGGCGGCTTCGGCAAGACCGTGGTGCAACTGCCGCCCGGGCGTCTGTTCACGCCGACTGAGAGCCGGATCATCAAGCTCATCCTGGAGATCTTGTTCCGCTCCTTGCGCGAGGCCTGGTCGCCGCTGATGCCCATGGAATTCGAGGTGGTCAGTTCGGAAATCAATCCGCAGTTCGCGCAGATTGCCGACGAATCCGACCTGGTGGTGCTCAACCGTTTTGAGACCGAAGGCACCGAGAACAAGAGCTTCATTGACGTGGTCTATCCCTATGCCTCGCTCAAGCCGGTGCGCGAATTACTGCGCAGTCGGGTGCAGTCCGGCGACGGCAATGAGGAGTCCGACAAGACCTGGCGCGACGACCTTAACGATGCCCTGGGCGACTCCACCGTGGAAGTGCGGGCGCTGATGGGCAAGCTGGAACTCAGCTTGCAGCAGCTGGAAACCATGGCCCCCGGTGACACATTCTTCTTCCGCAAGCCCGACACGGCGACCGTCACGGTCAACAAGGTGCCGGCCTACCACGCCACCGTTGGTGCCCTGGGTACGCAGACGGCGGTACAGATCCGACGTGCCCTCAAGCCCGGGCAGATCTAGCCCACCGGTTTTCAGAACGCACAGCCCCCTTCATTCAGGAGCCCCTCATGAGCAACCCCAACGCCGACGCCGTGGCCGAACAGAGCCCTGATGAACTGCGCCAGATCAACCGCGAGATGATCCAGAACGTCGCGGTGACCTTGGCCATCGAAGTGGGGCGCGCGCAAATCAAGATCAAAGACCTGCTGCGATTGACGCAAGGCAGCGTGGTGGAGCTGGACCGATTGGCCGGCGAGCCCCTGGACCTGTTGATCAACGACACCGTGATCGCGCAGGGTGAGATTGTGTTGGTGGGCGAGCGCTATGGCGTGCGCCTGACACGCGTGGCGCCTGCCGCTGAGCGGATCAAGAACCTCTGATTCAGTCGACCCATGGCCTCCAACACTGCCACGGCCCAACTGGATTGGGTATCTCTCACCGGCAACTTCCTGCTGGTGCTGGTGCTGCTGCTGGGCGTGCTATGGGTGCTGCGCCGTCTGCAGGGCATCAAGGGCCTGCAGGGCTTGCGTCCGGTGGCACGGCGCCTGGCCGTTGTGGAGGCCCTGAACGTGGGCCCGCGCCAGAAGCTGGCCATCGTTCGGTTGGACAACCGCGAGGTGCTGGTGGGCGTGAGCCCCAATGGCTTCACCCTCCTGGACACCGTGCCGCCTGCGCAATCGACGGGTGCTGTACCCGCTGGCGCTTCCAGCGCAGTACCCGTCCCCAGTCGCGGGGTGCTGGCGTGATCGAGATGGTGTCTTCTGGCCTGGCACGCGCGGGCGTGCGCTGGCGCCCCCTGCTGCTGCTGGCTCTGTTCGGCCTGCTGTGGCTGGGACTGCCGCTGATGGCCCATGCCCAGCAGGGTATTCCCATGGTGAACGTGAAGACCACGGGAGGCGGCACGCAATACAGCCTGACCCTTCAGCTCTTGGCGTTGATGACGGCGCTGACCCTGCTGCCTTCGCTGCTGTTGATGATGACGTCCTTCGTGCGGATCATCGTGGTGTTGTCCCTGCTTCGGCAGGCGCTTGGCACTGGACAAACGCCGCCCAACACGGTGCTCGTCGGGCTGGCGCTGTTCCTGACGCTGTTCATCATGTCGCCGGTGCTCACCTCGGTGTACCAGGATGCGGCCGTGCCCTACATGGACAACAAGATGAGTGCGCAGCAGGCACTGGCGGCTGCCGAAAAACCGGTGCGTGCCTTCATGTTGGCCCAGACCCGAGAAGACGACTTGGCCACCTTCATGGAAATTGCGCGCAAGCGTGAGGTGGCCTCACCCAGCGAAGTGCCGTTCACGACGCTGGTGCCGGCCTTCATCATCTCGGAGCTCAAGAGCGCCTTCACCATCGGATTCCTCATCTACATCCCCTTCGTGGTGATCGACCTGATCGTCTCCAGTGTGTTGATGTCCATGGGCATGATGATGCTGTCGCCCATGATGATTGCCATGCCGTTCAAGCTGATGCTGTTCGTGCTGGTGGACGGTTGGGGGCTCATCATGGGCTCGCTGGCCGCCAGCTTTGCGGTTCCTTGAGGCCATGGCCTAAACGCTCGAATGCGCCCCTTTTGAATCAACCTCTTCAGGACACCCGCCATGGACACCGCCACCGTGATTGAACTGGCCCGACAGGCCCTGTGGATGACCGTGCTGGTGTCGGCGCCGCTGTTGATCGTGGCCCTAGTGGTGGGCGTTACCGTGGGTATCTTCCAGGCGGCCACCTCCATCAACGAGATGACGCTGAGCTTCATTCCGAAGGTGGTGGCGATGGCCGCGGCCCTGGCCGTGGTGGGGTCCTGGCAGATCGGCACGCTGGTGGACTACTGGCGCGCCATCTTTGCGCGTATCCCGGGTCTGTTTCTCTGAAGCGCCGCAAGGCCTTCTTCAACGCGCCACCCAGCCCCAACCATGGAACTCCTGGCTGCGGACATCGTCGATCGGTTCTACACCTTCATGTGGCCGATGCTGCGCATTTCGGCCCTGCTGCTGACAGCGCCACTGTTTTCGATTTCGGCCGTTCCGCGCCGCATCCGGGTGCTGATGGCCCTGGCCTTGACCTGGTTCATCTACCCGCTGCACGACTGGCCCGTGATCGATCCCATCTCCGCACCCGGCTTGGTGGAAGTCGTCAACCAAATCCTCATCGGCTGCTTGATGGGCCTGACCCTGCAAGTGGTGGTGGCGGCGGTGGTGACGGCCGGCATGGCCTTGTCAAACGCCATCGGCCTGAGCATGGCCACGCTGATCGATCCCACCTTGGGCAATGTGCCGGTGTTGTCGCAGTTCCTGCTGATCATGGCGGTGCTGATCTTCGTGGGCACGGGGGGGCACCTGCTCTTGATCGGCGTGCTGCTCAAGAGTTTCGCCGCCGTGCCCATCGGACAGTCCATGCTCAACCAGGAAACCTGGGGCAAGTTGATTGCCTGGAGTTCGATGATCTTCACCGGCGCCGTGCTGATTTCGCTGCCGGTGATGGCGGCGCTGCTGTTGATCAATGCGGGCCTTGGCGTGGTCACCCGTGCCGCACCGTCCCTGAACATCTTCGCGGTGGGCTTCCCGGCCATGATGCTGGTGGGCTTCGTGGCCTGCGTGTTGACGATGGAAAGCATGGGTCTGCGCCTGCAGTGGCTGTGGGTGCAGGCCTTTGGCGTGCTTGACAACCTGTTCGGAGTGAAGTGATGGCCGACAGTACCGCCGACAAGACCGAACAACCCACCGCGCGGCGCCTGCAGAAGGCGCGCGAAGAGGGCCGGGTGGCACGATCGATCGACTTGCCGGCTGCGGCGGTCACGGTGGTTTCGGTGATGGTGCTGTCCATGGCCGGGGCGTGGTTCGTCACGGGCATGGCCGGGTTGTTCAAGGGCGCCTTTTCCATGGACCGCAAGGCGCTGGGCACGCCGCAGGTGATGCTGACTTCTGCGGCCGACCAGTTGATGACAGGCTTTGGCTATGCCTTGCCCATCATGCTGGTGACGCTGGTGGTGGCCTTCCTGTCGTCCACGGTCACCGGCGGTTTCCTGTTTTCCGTAAAGGCGGCGTTGCCCCATTTCAACAAGCTCAACCCCATCGAAGGGTTGAAGCGCATCTTTGGCACCCGCGCACTGATCGAACTTTCCAAGGCGATCTTCAAGTTCCTGCTGGTGGGCAGTGTGTTGGTGGCGGTGCTGATGTCGCGTGTGGAGGAATTGGCGATGCTGGGCCGCATGGGGCTGGAGCCCGCACTGGCGGCTACCGGCAAGCTGGTCATGGACGCGGCCCTTTGGGTGACGCTGGCCCTGGTGCTGATTGCGGCCATCGACGTACCCCTGCAGCGCTACCAGTTCATGCGCGGCATGCGCATGAGCAAGCAGGAGATCCGCGACGAGATGAAGGAGGCCGAGGTCTCACCCGAGGTACGGGGCAAGATCAAGGCACGGCAGCGGGAAATCGCGACTGCGCGGATGATGCGGCGCGTCAAGGATGCGGACGTGATCATCACCAACCCGGATCACTTCGCAGTGGCGTTGTCCTACGACCCGACCGCGGACGCGCCACCTCTTCTGGTGGCCAAGGGTGTTGACCACTTGGCGCAGCGCATACGGGAGGAGGGCGCCCAGCACGGGGTGATGGTTTTTGAGGCACCTCCACTGGCGCGGGCCTTGTATTTCACGACCGAACTTGAACACCCCGTGCCCGAAGAGCTTTACTACGCGGTGGCGCAGGTGATTGCCTACGTGTACAGCTTGTCGGATGTGAAGCCGGGTGAGCCGCGTGCCTTGAGGCCAGTGCCGCGCGTGCCCAAGTCGATGTGGTTCGACACGCAGGGCCAGCGCTTGAATGAGCAGGGAGCAACCGCATGATGATGATGGATGGGTACAGGGCCGAGCCTTCGGTCGAGGACGTCGGATTGACGCCCGATATGGCGCGCGAGTTGGGCGCGCTGATGCATGCGCTGTGCGCGCAGCAACGCAATGCCCTGTTGGCGTGTGAGGACGCCGAGCGCATGGACGTGGTGAGCCTGCACTTGTGGCGGATGCTGCGGGGGCAATCGGGCTTGAAGTTGGAACTGATGCAGCCCACCGGAGCTGAGACACTCCTGGCGCGTTTCAACGAATTGATGAGGGTCATGCCCCTGGACGTGGCGAGGGCGGAGCCCCCCAGCGGGGCGCGGCTTCACCTGTGGGTGTTGAAGTTGTCGCGCCGCCTGGAGTTGCCGGAGGTGCGGCTGTTGCTGAAGCTGGTGCAGGACTTTCCCGGCGCGCGCGTGCGGCTGTTGCTGATGTGTTCCCGCGAGGCCGCGGCTTATCGCGAGGCCGCTGATTG
>JAIYCN010000055.1 GCA_027487995.1 Rubrivivax sp.
CAAGGCTAAAAAAATCTTGTGGGCGCGGGGCGCCATTGCGGTCGATTCTAGGGAGGATTGCCTATCATCACCTTTCAAAATCAGGCACGCCGCCTTGTCCAAATTCACAGGCCCGCCATATGAATCCGCGCACCATCTTCTACGTGTCCGACGGCACCGGCATCACCGCCGAGACTTTCGGCAACTCCATCTTGGCCCAGTTCCCGGGCCCCTTCCGCCATGTGCGCCGCCCCTTCATCGACTCAGAGGACAAGGCCTGGCAAGTGGTGCGCGAGGTCAACGAATGCGCCGAGCGAGAGGGGGTCAAGCCGGTGGTCTTCCTCACGCTGGTCAACGAGGCGGTGCGCAACATCCTGACGACCAGCACCGAGCAACAGTGCCGTGCCAAGGTGATGGACATGTTCCGCGCGTTCGTGGAACCGCTGGAGGACGAGTTCGGTGTCAAGAGCAACCACCGCATCGGGCGTTTCTCAGACGCGGCCAAGAGCCAGGAATACAACGACCGCATCGAGGCCATCAACTTCTCGCTGGCGCATGACGACGGCCAATCCGCACGCAACCTGGAGGAAGCGGACGTCATCCTCGTGGGCGTGAGCCGCAGCGGCAAGACCCCCACATCGCTGTATCTGGCCATGCAGCATGGCATCAAGGCCGCGAACTACCCACTCATCCCGGAAGACTTCGACCGTGGCCACCTGCCCTCGGCCCTCATGCCGCACAAGCGCAAATGCTTTGGTCTGACCATCGACCCCGCGCGCCTGAGCCAGATCCGGAATGAACGCCGCCCCAGCAGCCGTTATGCCGCGCTGGAAAACTGCCGCGCCGAAGTGGCCGCGGCCGAGCAGATGATGAGGCGCTCGGGCATCGAGTGGCTGAGCTCGACCCACAAGTCGATTGAAGAGATCGCCACCACCATCCTGCGCGACATCCGGCCGGACCGTCTGGTGTACTGAGCCTGGAACACGCAGGCCCTAGGCGCCCAGGCTGATGCGCCTGGCCGACTCGTACAGGCAGATGGCCGCTGCGGCGGCCACGTTGAGCGACTCCTCCCCACCCGGTTGGGGAATGCGGACCCGCAAGGCGGCCAAGCCGGCCAACAACGGCGACACACCGCCACCCTCATGCCCGAACACCCAGGCCGGTGCCTGCGGCAAGGCCGCCTCGTGCAGCGCCTGGGCCTCGTGTGAACTCGTCACCACCAACTGCAAGGCCATGGGCTGCAGGGCCTCGGCATCCAGCCCTTCGATGATGTGCAGCCCGAAATGCGCGCCCATCCCGGCCCGCAACACCTTGGGCGACCAAAGGGCCACCGTGCCCTGCAGGGCCAGCACCTGCCGCACCCCCAGTGCGGCCGCGCTGCGCAGGATGCTGCCGGCGTTGCCCGGGTCCTGCAACCGGTCCAGCACCACGCTGGGCACACCACTGCGCAGCATGGGCGTCCCCTCATCGGGCAGCGCCACCAGCATGCCCAGCGGCCCCGGGGATTCCATCGCCGTCATGGCCTTCATCAAGGCCACCGGCACCACCGCCACCCGAGGCGCCCGAAGCGCCAGGTCCCGCAGGTCCACGCGCGTGTCCCAGGCGGTCTGCTCCACCACCGCCTGCAGCACCGGTCGTCCACCATCCAGCCACGCCCGGCAAAGGTGATCGCCCTCCAGCCACACCTCTCCGGCTGCGCGGTAACCGCCGGGCCGTGACAACAGCCGCCGCACGCGCTGCACCAGGTCGTTGTCGCGCGAGGTGATCGCCTGCACCACCGCGCTCATGTCCTGCCCTCCGAAGGGTCCGAGGACGGCAACACGGTCGGGGTGGCGGATGAGCCAGAACCCAGCGCCAGAGCCCGCTTCACGGGTGCGAAGCTGCGCCGGTGCTCGGGACACGGCCCATGCTGGAACAGCGCCAGCAGATGATCCGGCGTGGGGTAGCCCTTGTGCGCGTCAAAACCGTACTGAGGATGCTGCGCATGCAGGTCCGCACAAAGCCGGTCACGGGTCACCTTGGCCAGAATGGACGCTGCGGAAATGGCCGCCACCTTCGCGTCGCCCCCCACCACCGCCTCGGCCGCCACCTTCAATGGGGGAAGCCGATTGCCATCCACCAGCACCAGGGCCGGCAACAGCCGCAAACCTTCAACGGCACGCCGCATCGCCAGCATCGTGGCCTGCAGAATATTGAATTCATCGATCTCCGCGGGCGATGCCTGCGCGATGCTGCAGCACAGGGCCTTCGCGCGAATCTCATCGAAAAGCGCCTCGCGGCGGCGTTCACTCAGCACCTTGGAGTCCGCCAGGCCTTCAATCGGTGCGGCGTCGTCCAGGATCACCGCTGCCGCCACCACAGGGCCGGCCAAGGGCCCGCGCCCGGCCTCGTCCACACCCGCCACCAAGCCTTCTCGCGTCCAGCCCAGGGCCATCTGCGCGGGGTGCTCCGTGAAGGCAGCAATACGAGCACGGGGCCTAGCCACCGATGACCTCCTGCAGCGCCATGGCCGCCCGCGCGCCCGTGTTCTGGCGCAACTGCAGGTGCAGTTCGTGGCAGCGCGCGCGGTACTGGTCGCAGGCGGATGCGTCATCCAACCACCGCAGGGCATCCGCGGCCACCGACTCGGGCTTGGCATCATCCTGGATGAGCTCGGGCACGAGGAATTCCCGGCTGAGAATGTTGGGCAAGGCCACCCACGGCTGCAGACGCTGGGCGCGCATGCGTGCCCAGTCAGCGTCGGCCAACCGATAGACCACCACCATGGGGCACTTCAGCAGCGCCGCTTCCAAGGTGGCGGTGCCGCTGGCCACCAGCGCCACGTCGGCCGCGGCCATCACCTCATGCGACTGCCCGACCACCACGGTCAACACGCCAGCGTTCACCAAGGGCCTCACGATGGGCTCCACCAGACCCATCAAACCGGGCGCCACGGGCAGCATGAAGTGCAGGCCCGGGCGCTGCGCCAACATGGCTTGTGCAGACCCCACCAACACGGGCGCGATATGGCGAATCTCGGCCTGGCGGCTGCCGGGCAGCAGGGCAACCAACGGCGGCCGCTCACCACCTGGCGCCTCCTCCAGATTCAACTCCAAAGCCCGGCGCGCTGAATCACGGTCCGTCTCCAAGGGGATCGCGTCCGCCAAGGGATGCCCCACATAGGTCGCGCGAATGCCGTGCGCGGCCAGCAGTTCCGGCTCGAATGGAAAGAGGCACAACACATGGTCGGCCGCCGCCTTGAGCTTGTGCACGCGGTGCGCCCGCCACGCCCAAATGGAGGGGCACACGAAGTGAATCGTCTTCAAACCTCGCTGCCGCAGGGCGGTCTCCAGCCCGAAGTTGAAATCCGGCGCGTCGATGCCCACAAAGGCGGCCGGCCGCTCGCGCAGGATGCGGTTGCGGGTGCGATGGCGCAGCCACAGCAATTCCGGCAAGCGCTTGATCGCGTCCACATAGCCGAACACGCTCAAGCGCTCAGAAGGCGCCCATGCCTCAAAACCCTGCTCCATCATGCGCGGCCCGCCAATGCCGGCGCTGCTCAGGTCCGGCCACCGGGCCTTCAGCCCTTGGATCATCAAGGCGGCCAGCAAGTCACCGGAGGTCTCCCCGGCCACCATGGCCAAGCGCATCAGCGCACGATCCCGCGCTCAGCGCTGCGCAGGAACTCCGTCATCAACGCCACATCGGCAGCGGCCTCGGTTGAAAGCGCTGAGCCCGTGGATGCGGCCTCCTCGGACAATGCAGCAATGCGGTCGATGGCCACGGCCAGGGTGAGTGACTCCCTGTACAGCAGCCGGTGCATGCGCCGCACCAACGCCAACCGCTCGTCGCTGAACCCCCGGCGCTTGAGCCCGGTGAGGTTGACCGCGCGCACCGCCAGCGGATGACCATCGGCCGTCATGAAGGGCGGCACGTCCTGCGCCACATGGCCCTGAAAACCGATCATCGCGTGGGCACCGATCTTCACGAACTGGTGCACACCGGTAAGGCCGCCGATCGTGGCCCAGTCGCCCACATGCACATGCCCGGCCAAGGTGGCGTTGTTGGCCAGCACCGTGTGGTCGCCCAGGCGCACGTCGTGCGCGATGTGCACGTAGGCCATGATCCAGTTGTCATCACCAATGCGGGTGACGCCTTCATCCTGCGCCGTGCCGGTGTTGATGGT
This sequence comes from Rubrivivax sp., assembly GCA_027487995.1. GTDB lineage: Bacteria > Pseudomonadota > Gammaproteobacteria > Burkholderiales > Burkholderiaceae_C > RFTU01. Next base: position 4,145 of record JAIYCN010000055.1, read on the forward strand.
GCAGAACTCGCGGATGGTGTTGCCGTCTCCGATCTCCAGCCGCGTGGGCTCGCCCGCGTACTTCTTGTCTTGCGGCGCTTGCCCCACCGAGGCAAACGAGAAGATGTGGTTGTTCCTGCCGATGGTGGTGTGACCGTCGATCACCGCATGCGAACCGATCACGCAACCTGCACCGATGGTCACGTACGGGCCAATCACCGCATAAGGCCCCACCTGGACATCATCAGCCAATCGGGCGCCTTCGTGGATGACGGCGGTGGGATGAATCTGACTCACGGCCTGGCCCTGCTGCAAAGCCTCAGGACACCTTGCGCATGGCGCACATCAGTTCGGCCTCCACCGCCACATCGTCGCCCAC
>JAIYCN010000064.1 GCA_027487995.1 Rubrivivax sp.
CCCGCCCGAGACGACGTAGGCGTGGGAACTCGCGCCGCCCAGCTCGAGGACAAGGACCGGTGCGGCGAGCCCCGCGTGCCGGACGTGATCCGCCACGGCCCCGAGCGTAGCGACGGTCCCCAATTCCAGGCTCTCCGGATAGATATCCTGATCCACCAGGGCCCCTTGCGCGGCCTCCAGTTCCGCCAGCGGGAGGCCGCAGAAGAACAACTCCCGCTCCCCCGTCCGCGACGGGTCGAACGGCCGCCCGTCCTCCGCGTGGAGTACCGAGAGCAGGTACGCCTGGGGGTCGATCTGCAGTTGGCCGGAGCACAGCGCCGCGAAGTAATCGGCTTCGCCCAGCCGCTTGGGCTCCGCCGTGAGCACCCGGACCAGCTGGCCCTCGGGGCGGATGGCCACCCGCGCATGCACGCGCCGGCCGGCCGACCGCCGCGGGCTGAGCCGCTGGAGCAACTGAACCAACCCCGCGCGGTCGCCGGCGGCGCACTCCCCCACTTCCTCCACCGTGAAGGGCGCGGCGAACGCGGAAGTGCGGGCCCCGCGCACGGTCTCCCCGCCGTGGTCGAGGAAGATGCCGGGAAGCTGGCGGGAGGAAAACATGCGCGGGAACAAGCGGTCAGGAAGCGGTGGACAGGGCCGGGCAAACTCGCCGGCCCGCGCCGCCCCGACAAGGGCAAAGCGTGCCGCAGACGCTCAGCCACAGGGATTTACAAATCCTTGACCCGCCCGGAAAACAAAACCCCGCCGCCCGGAGGGACGGCGGGGAGCAAAGTCAGACGCGCCGCGGCGCGCTTACTTCTGCCACGTGCGCTTCTTGTGGCGGTTCGCCTTCAAGCGCTTGCGGCGCTTGTGCTTGTTCATCTTGAGGCGGCGCTTCTTCTTCAGGTTGCCCATTGGGAAAATGTTTTTTTGGACCGTGCGGGGCGCCCGCGGGGCTGTAAAGCCCTTTCTCCCGGGGGAGACGGCCGCGAGGGCCGCTCCGCGGGGCAGGCGCGGAAACTTACTTCAGCGCGAGCGCCTTGGCGGCGTGGGCCTTGCCCCGGGCGGCCGCGTTCTTGTGCACAACACCCGACTTGACGGCCTTGTCCATCGCGGAGACGTAGGCGGCGGCGGCCGTCTTGCCCGCCGCGGCGTCCTTCTTCGCGAGGAGCTCATCGAGTTGCTTGCGGAGGGTCTTGAGCCGCGTCTTCACGCCCCGATTGCGATCGGTGAGGCGGATGGTTTTGCGGGCGGCTTTGATGGCGGACTTGGTATTGGCCATGGTCGAACTTAGCGGGTTAAGCGGAGCACGAACCCAAACTCGGCGGGGAGAGTCAAGGGTATTGTCGGCCGCCGATGGCGCCCGGCCTGCTAAAAATCCCTGAAAAAGCCCGCGCCCCTGCCCGCGGACTGGCCGGAGCCGGGGCTCCCCGTATGCCTCCCCGCTCGCCTTGCACGCCCCCGCCCGCCCAACTTCCCGCCGCACCTCCCGCCGCCCGCTCTCCGGCCGGCGCCGCGGCGGCTTCACCCTCGCGGAGGTCACCCTCGCGACCGCCATCCTCGCCGCGGCCATCACCACCTCCATCGGGGTGATCCAATGGGGCCTCCGGCACCTGGACCTCGCCCGCGGCACCACCCTGGCCGCGCAGATCCTGCAGAGCGAGATCGAGCGCCTCCGCATGATGGGCTGGAGCAGCATCATCGCGCTCCCCGCCGAAACCGCGGTGCCGCTCAGCAACGCCTTCGCGACCGACTCCGCGCTCGCCGAACGCTTCACCCTCACCCGGAACGTCGCCCCCGATGCCGCCCGCCCCGACGACATCCGCCTCATCACGGTGACCGTCCGCTGGACCACCACCGACGGCAAGCCGCACACCCGCAGCTTCCGCGCCACCTACGCCCGCGAAGGGATGTATGACTACTTCTACACGCTGGCCCGCTCGTGAACGCCGCCGCGGCGGCTTCACGCTGACCGAGATCCTCGTCGCCCTCGGGCTCTCCGCGCTCGTGCTCGGCGCGATCCTCACCTCGTTCATCTTCCTCACCCGCACCGGTCTGCGCGTGGAACTGTACAACGACATGGAGCGCCAGGCGCGGTCCGCGCTGGAGCTCTTCGCCCGCGACACCCGCGAGGCCAGCGCGATCACCTGGAACAGCGCCCAATCCGTGACGCTGATCGTGGACTCCCGCCCGGTCACCTACACCCACGCCGCGGGTTCCTTCACCCGGACCGACACCTCCGGGGCCAAGGTGCTCATCACCGGCATCACCCAATTCTCCTTCAAGGGCTACACCATCACCGGCGCGGAGGTCACCTCGATCGGCGGCGCCACCTCGCTGGCCAACGCCGCCGCCTGGACCAAGCAGCTGCAGATCTCGCTCCAGTCCTCCCGTTCGCCCGGCGACACCGCGACCGCGACCCACAAGGTGCTCTCCGCCCGCTACATCCTCCGCAACAAGCGGGTCACCGCCTGAACATCTTCCCCGTGCGACCCCGCCCCCACCCTCCCTCCGCCTTCCCCGCCCGCCGCGGCTCCGTGCTGCTGGTGGGGATGATGCTGGCGTCGATCCTCGCCGTGTCGCTGGTGAGCTACATCAACCTCTCGCGCACGAGCCTCCAGCTCTCCCAGCGGGCGCTCTGGGCGAACGCCGCCATGAACCTGGCGGAAAAC
>JAIYCN010000073.1 GCA_027487995.1 Rubrivivax sp.
GCGCTCAGGTTGGCGTTGGTGACGTTGAAGGGCACGGCCTGCCGGATGTTGTTCGGGCGGGTGGTGCTGGTCGAGGTCGGGTTGTTCGAGACGAAAGGCGACGGGTTGTTGGTATCCGGGTAAAACGCGATGTTGCCACCGAGGAAGGCGATGTAGCCGCCGGTCGCCTTGTAGACGCCGGAGGTCTCGCTCCAGAGGCCGTTGGTCTGGAGACCGCGAGTGTAGATGACCGGGGTGGTCGCGGGGTCGCTCATCTTGACGCCGCCCACGAACTCCCACGAGGGCGAGCGGCCCGAGGTGAAGGAGGTGTGCAGCGTATTGCGCTGGTTGGAGGGCTGGATGATGAACGTCGGGAAGGTGCCGCTGAAGGCGGGATCGTTCTTCGAGAAGAAGAAGGTCGGATCGGTGAGGATGTTGTTCTTCGCCAGGATGCCGGGCCACTTCCAGGCCAGCTGGGGGGCGTTGAGGACGGAGTTGGCGATGTTGATCGGATCGGGCAGGCGGTCCTGGTTGTCGCCGGCGTAGATCTGCGCGGCCTTCAGGATCTCGCGGAGGTTGTTGGCGTCGACCGCGCGCTGCGCCTTCTCGCGGACCGTGCCGACCGTCGGGATGACGATCGCGGCGAGGATGCCGATGATGGCGATGACGGTGAGCAGCTCGATCAGCGTGAAGCCGGGACGGCGGGCGGCGGCTCCGAGGCTGGGGGCGGTGCGGGCAATGGTCATAATCGAGGTAAGGGTGCGGGGAAGACGCGAGGAAGCGGCGGAGGGTTTCGGTGAAAAATCCCGGGCTCAAGCAGATTTTGCCCGCGTCGTCCCGGCCGCGGCGGGCGGCGGGCTTGACAATCCCGGAGGCGAGCCGAATCCTCCGCGGTTCTCCTCCACTCTCTCTCCGGAAAGTGGGCCCTGCGGCCCGCTTTTTTTTTCCCAACTTTCCCGCACCTCCATACGCCATGAGCAGCGAAATCCTCTCCGTCCTCGAGTATATGGAAAAGGAAAAGGGCATCCCGCGCGCCGAGATGATCGCGACGATCGCGAACGCCCTCAAGACGGCCGCCCAGAAGGGGGTCAACTCGGGCCAGGAACTGCGGATCGACATCAACCCGCGCAACGGCCAGCTGCAGGCCTGGTGCCTGCTCAAGGTGGTCGACTCGGTCAGCAATCCCCGCACGGAGCTCCACGTCGAGAAGGCGCAGGCGCTCAAGCCCGGAGCGGTGATCGGCGAGGTCCTCGAGAAGGCGATCGATCCCTCCTCCCTCGGGCGCATCGCCGCCCAGACGGCCCGCCAGGCGGTGATGCAGCGGCTGCGGCAGTTCGAGAAGGACCGGATCTTCGACGATTTCAAGGACCAGGTCGGCAACATCGTCACGGGCACGGTGCGACGCCGCGAGCGCAACGACCTATTCATCGACTTGGGCAAGGCCGAGGCCGTGATGCCCGCCAAGGAACAGGTGCCGGGCGAGGAGTACCAGCCGGGCGAGCGGATCCGCTGCCTCCTGCTGGAAATCCAAAGCACGCCCCGCGGCCCTGAGATCGTGCTCAGCCGCGCCAGCCCCCGCTTCGTCCGCCGCCTCTTCGAACTCGAGGTCACCGAGGTGGCCGACGGCACCGTCAAGATCGAGGCCTTCGCCCGCGAGCCCGGCTACCGCACCAAGATCGCCGTCACGAGCACCGATCCCAAGGTCGATCCGGTGGGCGCCTGCGTCGGCGCGCGCGGCGCCCGGGTGAAGACGATCGTCCGCGAACTCGGCGGGGAGAAGATCGACATCATCAAGTTCTTCGCCGACCCGCGCGAGATGGTGATCGAGGCGCTGAAGCCCGCGATCCCGCGCGAGATCGTCCTCGACGAGAAGGCCCGGCGCATTTTGCTCCGGGTGGCCAACGACGACCTCGCCATCGCGATCGGCCGCAAGGGGCAGAACGCCCGGTTGACGTCGCGGCTCGTCGGCTGGCGGATCGACATCGAGGAATTCCGCGCCGTCGGCGCCGACCCGGAGGGCGACGCCAAGCGCAAGCTGGTCGCCGGCCTCGGGGTCGCCGAGGACCTCGCCCTGCGGCTCGTCAAGGCTGGCTTCGTCTCGCTGGAACTCTTCGAGGGCGTGGAGGCGGCCGATCTCGAAGGCGCCGGCTTCAGCCCGGAGGAAGCCGCCCTCGTCATCCAGCGCGTCGCCGCGCAGGCGCAGTAACCCGCATCGTCCAGGTCCGAACGCATGAGCATCCGCATCCACAAACTCGCCGAGGAGCTCGGCCTGGACAACAAGGAGATGATGGCGCTGCTCAAGGAGCGCCGGATCATCGCCCAGGACGTCAAGTCGGTCTCGAGTACCGTGGACAACATCAGCGCCGCGGCGCTGCGCGAGGAGTTTGCCGCCCGCCGCCCGGCCGAGGCCCCCGCGGCTCCGGCCGAGGCTCCCGCCGCCGCGCCCGCCCCCGAGGCCGGCCCGCCCCGGGTGAACCTGCCCACCGGGGTCTTCGTCAAGAGCCGGCAGGACATCGAGCGCGAACGCGAGGCCGCCGCCGCCGCCAAGGCC
>JAIYCN010000124.1 GCA_027487995.1 Rubrivivax sp.
GAAGCGCGTGGAGGCCGAGCTGGGGGAGGGCGGACGTGTGCTCATTCGTCCCTCGGGTACCGAGCCCGTGGTGCGGGTAATGGTGGAAGCCCGGGATGCGGCGCAGGTGGAGCAGTGCTGCCGCGCCTTGGCCGATGTGGTGGCGCAGGCTTGAGGTGAAAGCCGCATGAGGCCCCTGGTGCTGTTGGTCGAAGACGAGACCGGCATCGCGGAATTGCTGGCGCTGAACCTGCGCCATGAGGGCTTTGATGTGCGTCACGCGGCCACCGCCGAAGAGGCGGCTGCGGCGGTGGACCAGGTGCTGCCGGCGCTCGTGCTTCTGGACTGGATGCTGCCTGGGGCCAGCGGCGTGGACCTCCTGCGCCGCTGGCGTGCGCAGGCGCGCACGCGGGACCTGCCGATCATCATGTTGACCGCGCGGGTGGAAGAAAGCGACCGCGTTCAGGGGTTGGACCTGGGGGCGGACGACTATGTTGCCAAGCCGTTTTCCACACGCGAGTTGATGGCCCGCGTGCGCTCGGTGCTGCGCCGCCGCGCGCCGGACCAGGCGCCCCAGCCCCTGCAGGTGGGTGGCCTGCGTCTGCATCCAGCTTCCCGTGAAGCCCGCGTGTCGGGCGCTCTGCTCAAGCTGGGGCCCACTGAATTCCGCCTGCTGCAGGTGCTGATGGCGCAACCTGAACGCGTGTTCACCCGCAGCCAACTGATCGACCGTGTGTGGGGCGACCATGTGGCGGTGGAGGACCGCACGGTGGACGCACAGGTCAAGCGGCTGCGAGACGCGCTGGAGACTGGCGGTGCCCAGGGCTGCGTACAGACCGTGCGTGGGGTGGGCTACCGCTTCGATACCGCAGCAGCGCAGCAACTGGTGGCCGCTGCCATGGCCGGCAATGCGGCCGGTGACGTTGGAGGCACCTCATGAACTGGGGCCGGCTGTTCATGCGCATTGCGCTGTTGGTGCTCGCCGGCTTGGCCGGTGAGATCATCGGCGTTCGTGTGCTGGGGGTGTCTTCGGTGGGCGCGGTGGTGGGCTTCACCACCGTTGCCACGCTTTGGGCCCGGCGCGAAGAATGGCGCAGCCGACGGCTGATCGAATGGCTCAAGCGCGACTCCGATGCACCGGCACCTGTGCTGCCCGGTCGTTGGGGTGATGTGGCTTACCACGCGGAGAAGTCCCTGCGCCGGCGCGAGCGTGAAATCGATGCCGCCCATGCCAGCCAAGCCCAGTTCCTGGAGGCCTTTGAGGCCACGCCCAACGGTGTCCTGCTGCTGGATTCAGACAACCACGTGGTGTGGTGCAACCGCGTTGCCGCCGACCATTTCGGCTTGGACCCCGAGCGTGACCATCTGCAGCTCATCACCAACCTCGTGCGTCAGCCTGCCTTCGTGGACTACCTGCTGCATGGCGTGCACGATGAACCCCTGCTCTTGCCCAGTCCTCGCCACCAGGGCAGCCTGAGCATCCTGCTGCGCCGCTACGCGGCCGACCGCACCATGGTGCTGCTGCAGGATGTGTCGGCCCGCGAGCAGGCGGACGCCATGAGGCGCGAATTCGTGGCCCACGTCTCCCACGAAATCCGCACGCCGTTGACCGTGCTGTCCGGCTTTGTGGAGACCCTGGAATCACTGGACCTCGACCGCAGCGAGCGGGACCGCATCCTGGGCCTGATGCGTCAACAGGGTCAGCGCATGCAAAGCCTCGTCTCCGACCTGCTGGTACTGGCTCGCTTGGAGGGCAGTCCGCGCCCGCCCATCGACCGCTGGGTGGACCTGGACAATCTGCTGGCGCGCATCGAAGCCGAGGTCCGCAGTGTCTCGGGCGGGCGCCACTGCATCGTGTTCCCGCCTCGCACGGGGTTGGAGTTCGCCGCGCAGGAGTCTGAGTTGCACAGTGCCGTGGGCAACCTCGTGCTCAACGCTGCGCGCTACACCCCCGAAGGCGGCGAGATTCGGGTGGAAGCCCGGATGGACGCGGATGGTCAGGCCTTGGTGGAGGTGCAGGACAGCGGCATCGGCATCGCCCGTGAACACATCCCACGCCTCACGCAGCGCTTCTACCGCGTGGATCCCAGCCGTTCAAGAGAAACCGGCGGCACCGGTCTGGGGCTTGCCATCGTCAAGCACGCCATCCAGCGTCACGGTGGCGAGCTGCTGATCGACAGCGAAATCGGCCGTGGTTCGCGCTTCAGTCTGCGCCTGCCGGCCGCGCGGGTGCGGCGGCGTTGGCCCGTCGATACACCAGCGCTGCAAAATACCGTTCAGTCGGTCGACGCACCCGTGTCGTGAAGGCCCATCCGTCCACGGTGGGCACCACGCCATCGCGGCCTTCGGTGAGCACCAGCGTGCTGCAGCCACTGCTGAATGCGGCGCCTGGGCGGGCGTCCACGCGCCAGCCCCCCTGCGCCTCCAGCGCCGCCACATAGGCGATCTGCATCCCGGGTGCCGCCACGCAGTCCTGTTTTGACGCCGGTGCCAATGCTGGCTTCAAGGCTTCCACCCAGGGTGTGAGGCTGCGGGTGTAGTCCAGCGGGTGCAGCAGAAGCGTCATGCCCAGCACCCAGTTCAGCAGCACACCACCGGCTGGCAGCACCAGGCTTTTCCACAAGGCCTTGCGGTGGCGCGAGGTGCGCCAGCGCACCAGCCATAGCCAAACTGCGGTGGCCATGAGGCCCAGGGCCAAAGTCAGGGGTTGAAATACCGGCTGGTAGTCGGGCGCCACCGCCAGGGCATTGCGCACCGGCGCGGCCGGCCAGCCGGTTTGGAACGAGAGATACACCACCCATACGGCCAGGGCCAGACCACTGCAGAAGAACACCGAGAACCAGTCCACCGCGGCGCTGCCGCTGCGCGTGAGGGTGGGCAGCGCGAAGGCGGCCAGCACCGCGATGCCGGGCAGGGCCAGCAGGAGGGTGCGGTCTGATCCGCCCACCGCAATGGCCTTCAACACCGCCAATATGGCCAACAGGGCGGGGACCGCCACGTGGCGTCGCAGCAGTTGTTGCCGCCAGCGCCACAGCGTGATGGCCGCCAGTGGTGCGATGGGCCAGGTGAACCAGGCCAGTAGGCGCACCAGTTGCCACAGGTCGCCCACATGGTCCGGTGCGTCCAGGTTGGCGCGGAAGGTGCCCAGGGCGGTGCCCACGGCCGTGGCGATCAGGGTGCCCGCACCCACCCACCAGCGCATGGGCGCCAGGGCCGGGTCCTCGGAGCGCATGCACACCAGTGCGGCGGCCAGGCCGCAGGCCACGGCCAGTTCCGCCGCGCCTGACGCGGCCATCAGCACCAGGGCCAACACCGCCACGGCGCTGGCCTGCCAGCCACGCTGCGCAGGCATGGCCAGGGACCACAGCAGCAATGACACGGACGTGAGCTGCATCAATTCGGGCGTGGTTTCATGGCCCAACTGCAGCAGGCCCAGTGTGGCCATGAAGGCCAGCAGGGCGCCATCGGCCAAGGCGCGCGCATAGTCCTTCGGGGGAGCTTCGCCGCCAAAGGCAAAGGGCACGGGCTGTGCGGCTTCCGTGCGCGCCAGGCGATAGGTGGCGTACCAGATCAGCACCATGTTGGCCCCCAGCAGCAGCACGAAGGGCACGCGGGCGGCCAGCGGCGCGTACACGCCCAGTGGGGTGAGGGCGGCGATAAACGCGGCTCCCAACGCGTGCGCTGGCCATGAGGCATCAATGGGTACCAGGCCTAGCGCCGGCGCGAGCCAGGGCGTGCGGCCCTCGGCCATGGCGAGCATCACGCCATAGGCCGTCAGGTCCGCGTTGCGCCAGGGGTCTCGCCCCACCAGGCCGGGCAACAGGTAGAGCGCGGCCATCAGCCACAGCGCCAGCCTTGGCAGGCGTTGTGCGGCTTCGCGCGTGACCAGGGCGGGCGTGGTGATCATGGGCACATCATGCCAAGAACACGAGGGCGGCACGCGCAGGCCGCAGCCCAATGAAAAAGGGCAGCCTGCGCTGCCCTCTTGCCGAACTGCGCCAGGCGCATTCGCTCACTTCTTGAGGTGGGCGAACTTGTTGCGGAACTTCTCGACGCGACCGCCCAGGTTGTCCACGCTCTTCTGCGTGCCCGTGTAGAACGGATGCGACTCGCTGGTGGTTTCCAGCTTCATCAGCGGCAGTTCACGGCCGTCGTCCATCTTCACGGTCTCCTTGGTCTGCACGCAGGAACGCGTGACGAACTTGAAGCCGTTGGACAGATCCACGAAGCACACGTCGCGGTAGGCGGGATGGATACCTTCTTTCATGGAGACCTCGCTGTGGTGTCGGCAGCCACGTCCGCTGACAGCGAAGCACTTGCCTGGTGGCGAAAACTTCGCATTCTAGCGCGCCAATGCCATCGATGGCTGGAACCGCGTGTGTCGGCAGAGACCTTCAGCCACCGCGGCGC
>JAIYCN010000301.1 GCA_027487995.1 Rubrivivax sp.
AACTGGTCTACGTCAGCCAGGCGGACGCCGAAGAAATGGCGCGGCGCATGGCCCGCGAAGAGGGCCTGTTCGCCGGCATTTCGGCGGCTGGGGCCTGCTGGGTGGCGTTGCAGATTGCGCAGCAGGTGGAAAACGCCACCATCGTCTTCATCGTGTGCGACCGCGGCGACCGGTACCTCTCCACCGGGGTCTTTCCGGCTTGACCGTGGCCTGATGGCAAAATGAGGGATTACCTGTAGACACCGCCATGGACATCACGCGCGAACTCGATACCCGCGGCTTGAACTGCCCGCTGCCCATCCTCAAGGCCAAGAAGACGCTGGCCGAGATGACGGCTGGTCAAACCCTGAAGGTGATCGCCACCGACCCGGGCTCCATGCGTGACTTCCAGGCCTTTGCCAAGCAAACGGGCAATGAGCTGGTGGAGCAGGTGGCCAACGGCGACGAATTCACCATCGTGCTGCGCCGCCGCTGAAGCGGCGCCTGGGCCTTGGGTCTTGGGTCTTGGCCCTCGGGTTCCTTCAGATTTCCAGGCCCTTGAGGTAGTCCCGAAAGCCTGCGCCCAGCGCGGGGTGTTGCAGCGCCAGTTCCACGTTGGCCTGCAGGAACCCTTCCTTGCTGCCGCAGTCATAGCGCTTGCCCTCATAGCGGTAGGCGAACACCTTTTCTCGGCGCAGCAGGCCGGCAATGCCGTCGGTGAGTTGAATTTCACCGCCCACACCGCGCGGCTGGCGCACGATTTCATCGAACACCCCGGCCGTGAGGATGTAGCGGCCCGCCACGCCCAGGTTTGAAGGGGCCTGCTCGGGCGCTGGCTTCTCCACGATGCGCGTGATGTCCACCAGGCGGTCATTCACCGTGGTGCCGGCCACGATGCCGTAGCGGCGGGTGTGCTCGGGCGGCACTTCCTGCACCGCCAGGATGCTGGCGCGCCACTCCTTGAACTGTTCCACCATCTGCTGCAGCACGGGGGGCTGGCCCACCATCAGGTCGTCGGCCAGCAGCACCGCAAAGGGGTCGTTGCCCACCAGGCGGCGGCCGCACAGCACGGCGTGGCCCAGGCCCAGGGCCTGCGCCTGCCGCACGTACACGCACTCCATATCGTCGGGCTTCACGCTGCGCACCACGCTCAGCAGTTCATCCTTGCCCGCCTGTTCCAGAGCCACTTCCAGTTCATAGGTGAGATCGAAGTGGTCTTCAATCGGGCGCTTGTGGCGGCCCGTCACGAAGATCATTTCGCGCACACCCGCGGCGTAGGCTTCCTCCACCGCGTACTGGATGAGCGGCTTGTCCACCACCGGCAGCATTTCCTTGGGCTGCGCCTTGGTGGCGGGCAGGAAACGGGTGCCGAGGCCAGCGACGGGGAAGATGGCTTTCTTGATGGGCATGGTGTTCAAGCGATGTGTCAGCCCAGGCGGGCCCGTTGGTCCTGTACGCGCTGCAGTGTCTGCGTGAATTCGGCCACGCGCTGGCGCTCCTGCTCCACCACGGCAGCCGGTGCCCGCGCCACGAAGCTCTCGCTGCTCAGCTTGCCTTGGGCCTTCGTGATTTCACCTTGGAGGCGTGCAATCTCCTTGTCCAGGCGTGCTGTTTCGGCGGCCACGTCCACTTCCACCTTCAAGGCCAGGCGAAGGTCACCCACCACCAACACGGGCGCGTTGCGGCTGGCCTCGTTGAAGGCGGCTTCTTCACCCATCACCTCCACGGCCGACAGCTTGGCCAAGGCCTTGATGGCCGGTGCGGCCTGCGCCATGAAGTTCGCGTCACCAAGCACCAGCAGGGGCACGCGCTCGGCCGGCGACAAACCCATTTCGCTGCGCAGCGAGCGGCACGCGCCCACCACCGACTTGAGTTGGGCCACCCAAGCGTCGGCCTTGGCATCAACACGTTCAAGCTGCGCCACGGGGTAGGCCGCGGTGGCCACCGTGTCCGGCGAATCTGCGGCCTTGCGCCCCGCCACCACCGCCACCGTGTTCCACAGTTCGGCGGTGATGAAGGGCGTGATGGGGTGCAGCAGGCGCAGCACGGTCTCCAGCACGCGCAGCAGCGTGCGGCGTGTGGCGCGCTGTTGGGCCTCGCTGCCCGTGGCCAACTGCACCTTGGCAATCTCCAGGTACCAGTCGCAGTACTCGTCCCACACATAGCCGTAGATGGCATTGGCCACCTGGTCCAACCGGTACTGCGCAAAGCCTTCGGCCACCGCATGCTCCACGCGCTGCAGTTCGCTCGTGATCCAGCGGTCGGCCTGCGAGAACACCAGGTACTGGTAGTACGGGCCGGCTTCCTTCACCAGTTGCCCGTTCTCGTACACAGGCGCGGCGCATTCGGCCTTGGTGTGTTCCTTCAGGCCGCAGTCCTGGCCTTCGCAGTTCATCAGCACGAAGCGCGTGGCGTTCCACAGCTTGTTGCAGAAGTTGCGGTAGCCCTCGCAGCGCTTGCTGTCGAAGTTCACGCTGCGGCCCAGGCTGGCCATGGCCGCGAAGGTGAAGCGCAGCGCATCCGCACCGTAGGCCGGGATGCCCTGCGGGAATTCTTTTTCGGTGGCCTTGCGCACCTTGGGTGCGGTTTCGGGCTTGCGCAGTCCCTGGGTGCGCTTGTCCAGCAAGGGCGCGAGTTCAATCCCGTCGATCAGGTCCACCGGGTCGAGCACATTGCCTTCGCTCTTGCTCATCTTCTTGCCCTGCGCGTCCAGCACCAGGCCGTGGATGTACACGTCCTTGAAGGGCACTTGGCCGGTGAAGTGCTTCGTCATCATGATCATCCGGGCCACCCAGAAGAAGATGATGTCGTAGCCGGTGACGAGCACGGAGGAGGGCAGGAAGAGGTCCTGCTCAATGGTCTTCTCGGGCCAGCCCAAGGTGGAGAAGGGCACCAGGGCCGAGGAATACCAGGTGTCCAGCACGTCGGGGTCGCGCTGCAGTTCGCCGGTGTAGCCTGCGGCCGCGGCTTTGGCGCGCGCCTCGTCCTCACTGCGGGCTACGAACAGTTCCCCGCCCGTGCCGTACCAGGCGGGAATCTGGTGGCCCCACCACAGTTGGCGGCTGATGCACCAGTCCTGGATGTTCTTCATCCACTGGTTGTAGGTGTTCACCCATTGCTCGGGCACGAAGCGCACCTGACCGTTCTGCACAACCTCGATGGCTTCCTGCGCGATGCTCTTGCCCGGCTGGCCATTGCGTGACGCGCCGGGCTTGGTCATCGCCACAAACCATTGGTCGGTGAGCATGGGCTCGATCACCTGACCCGTGCGGGCACAGCGCGGCACCATCAGCTTGTGCTTCCTGGTCTCCACCAGCAGGCCTTGGGCCTCCAACTGCGCCACGATGCGCTTGCGCGCCTCGAAGCGGTCCAGGCCCCGCAGCTCGGTGGGGATGTCCTCCAAGTGAGACACCACCTTGGCTTCCAGGTCGAAGATGGTGATCATCGGCAGACCGTGCCGCTGCGCCACCGCATAGTCGTTGGTGTCATGCGCGGGGGTCACCTTCACCACGCCGGTGCCGAACTCACGGTCCACATAGGCGTCCGCAATCACCGGCACCTGGCGGCCCGTGATGGGCAGGCGCACCTGCTGGCCGATGAGGGCCGCGTAGCGCTCGTCGTCAGGGTGCACCATCACCGCGGTGTCGCCCAGCATCGTTTCCGGCCGCGTGGTGGCCACCACCAGCGTGTCGCTGCGGCCGTCCACCGGGTAGCGGATGTGCCAGAGCGAGCCGTCTTCCTCTTCGCTCTCCACCTCCAGGTCGGAGACGGCGGACTTCAGAATCGGGTCCCAGCTCACCAGGCGCTTGCCACGGTAGATCAGTCCTTCCTCGTACAGACGCACAAAGGTCTCCGTCACCACGCGAGACAGCTTCTCGTCCATGGTGAAGTACTCGTGCTCCCAACTCACGCTGGCGCCCATGCGGCGCATCTGGCGTGTGATGGTGGAGCCGCTTTGTTCCTTCCATTCCCACACGCGGGCCACGAAGTTCTTGCG
>JAIYCN010000227.1 GCA_027487995.1 Rubrivivax sp.
GCGAAGGTGCGGTCCGCCTGGCCCGGGAGCACCTCGTGCCCGAAGTCCGGGTAGAGCACGACCTCCTTCGGGCCCGGGATCCGGTTGAAGGCGGCAAACTGGGTGCTCGGCAGGCAGATGGTGTCCATCAGCCCGGTGAACATCAGGGTCTCCGCCCGGATCCGTGGGGCCAGGTGCTGGACGTCGATGTACCCGAGCCGGGTGAAGATCTCGCGCTCCCGCTCGTGCCGCGGGTCAAACGCGCGGAAGAAGAGCCGCAGCTCCTCGTACGCCTCCCGCGCCTGGTCCATCTCCCACGTCCGCTGGTAATCGCACAGGAAGGGGTACACCGGGGCGGTGCGGCGGATCCGCGGCTCGAGGGCGGCGCAGGCCAGCGCGAGCGCCCCGCCCTGTGACGCCCCGCAGCAGCCGGCGCGCGCCGGATCCACCTCGGGAAAGGCCAGCACCACCCGCGCCAGCTGCACGGTGTCGAGGAAGATCTGCCGGTAGAGCAGCCGCGTGGGATCCGGGTCCTCCAACCCGCGCACGATGTGCCCGCGCAGGGTCGGGCCGCGGACGCGCCCGTTGTCTTCCGAACGCCCCCCTTGGCCCCGGCAGTCCATCGTCGCGTGGCAGCAGCCCTCCGCCGCCCAGCCCAGCTTGTCCACCCAGTCGCCGGAATGGCCCGCGTAACCGTGGAACTGCAGTACCGCCGGGCAGGAGCGGGGGCGCGCGTCCCGCGGGCGCACGTATTTGGCGTGGATCCGCGCGCCGCCGACGCCGGTGAACCAGAGCTCGAGGCACTCGACGCGCTCCGTCGCGGGCCCCGCCGGGCGCAGTTCCGGTTCCGGCGGGGTGGCGTCAAGCTCGCGCAGCGCCGCCGCCCAGTAGGCGTCGAAGTCGTCGGGCCGCGGGTTGCGGCCGGCGTAGTTGCGGAGCTGGGATGGGGACAGGTCGATCAGGGGCATGAGGTCAGAACACGCGCAGGAAGGAGCGGGGGCCGAGGTCGATCATGGCGCCGGGACCGCCGGCGGACCAGGTCCCGCGCCGCGCCCCGTCCGGGCCGAAAACGCCGACCTCCCCCGCCTCCCCCGTCAGCACGGCGTGGAACTCGCCCGTTTCCCCGTCGCACGCGAGGGGGCCGGCGGCGGTGGCGGCGAGGCGCAGCTCGCCCCGGCGGCGGCCCGCGAGGTCGTGCCGGGAGACGGTGCGGCCATCCGCCGCGAGCACCACCAGTTCGTCACGCGTCGCATCGAGGGCGAGGCCGCGCGGCGCGTCCGCGACGCCCTCCAGCGTGAAACGCCGCACGGGCCGGCCCAGCCGGGTGTGTTCCGCGACCTCGCCCGCGGGGCCGGTGAGCAGGAAGAGGTGGCCGCTGCGTGGCCGCACGGCGAGGTCGCCGCCGCCGGTCGCGCCCGGCAGCTCGAGCTCGCGCTTCAGGCGGCGGGCCGGGCGGTCGACCACCCGGATGCGGTCGCCCGGCGCAAGGCGCAGGAAGAGGTGGTCGGTGAACGGATCGTAGGCGAGTCCGGTCACGCGCTCTCCCGGCGCGAGCAGGCTGGGGACCTCGCCCGCGCCCGCCGGGCCGAGGTCCGCGACGCGGTCCGCCTGCCCCGGCGCGTGCGCGTAGCGGTGCAGGGGGCCAGGGGTGGCGCAACCGGATGCCCAGGCGAGCACGAGGGCGAGCCCCGCCACCACCCGCGCGACGGGGGCTTTTCGCGTTGTCATTCCCGCCGCCGCCGTGGTGAGTGGCGGGATGCGGGTCGCGTTCATCAGTGGCACGAGCATCGTCAACTCCCCCCTGTTCTCGGCCTGGCCGGTGGAGACCGTCGAGACCAAATACGGCCCCGTCTCCTTCCGGCGGCGGGGCGACCACGTGTTGCTGAACCGCCACGGCTTCGGCGTCCCCCTGCCGCCGCACTCGATCAATTACCGTGCGAACCTCGCCGCGGTTGCGGACCTCGGCTTCCGCCAGGTGCTGTCCCTCAATTCCGTCGGCTCCCTCCGCCCGGAGCTGCCGCCCGGCACGATGGTCTCGTGCTCGGACTACGTCGCGCTCCAGCAGGGCCCGGCCACCTACTTCGACACCGAGCTGCGCGGGGGCGCCCCCGGCATCGCCAACGCCCTCATCCCGCGGCTGGTGCGGGAGCTGGCCCCCGAGTTCGTGATCCACCCCGGCAAGGTCTACGTGCAGATGCGCGGCCCCCGCTTCGAGACCAAGGCCGAGGTGCGCATCATCCGCGCCTGGGGCGACGTGGTCGGGATGACCGCGGCCCACGAGGCGGACCTGTGCACCGAGCTGGGCATCGGGTACAATAGCCTCGCGCTCATCGACAACTACGCCAACGGCCTCGAGGGCACCTCGATCGACTTCGACGCCTTCCGCGCGCTCGTCCGCGAGAACCAGGCGCGCGTCAACCGCCTCTTCACCCGCCTGCTCGAACTGCTCGGCCCGGACGTCCCCGACGCTGGGTAGTTCTACGGCGGCCCGGCGTACAAAACCCCTTTGCCCGGGGCGCCGGGGCGGCTAGGTTCGCCCCATGAGTGATTTCGTCGCCGCCCCGCGGATGGAGCAGGCCCGGGTGGTGCTCGACCGCCTCCGTGCCAACATGCGCGAGACCATTCGCGGCAAGGACGGCGTCATCGACCTCGTCCTCACGGGCCTCGCCGCCGGCGGGCACGTCCTGCTCGAGGATCTTCCCGGCGTCGGCAAGACCACTCTCGCGTACTCGCTTGCGCGCTCGATGGACTGCACGTTCTCGCGGATCCAGTTCACCAGCGACCTGCTGCCCGGCGACGTCACCGGCGTGGCGGTGTACGACGAGACGATGCGGACCTTCGTCTTCAAGCCGGGTCCGGTCTTCGCCCACATCGTGCTGGCGGACGAGATCAACCGCGCCACCCCGAAGACCCAGTCGGCGCTGCTCGAGGTGATGGATCGCGCGCGGGTGAGCGTCGACGGGGAGACGCACGCGGTGGGGTCGCCCTTCATGGTGTTCGCCACGCAGAACCC
>JAIYCN010000363.1 GCA_027487995.1 Rubrivivax sp.
CGAAGGCCCCAACATGATCCTGGACGACGGCGGCGACGCCACGCTGCTCATGCACCTGGGCAAGCGTGCCGAGAAAGACGCATCCCTGATCGCCAACCCTGGCAGCGAAGAAGAAATCTGTTTGTTCAACGCCATCAAAGCCAAATTGGCCGTGGACCCCACCTGGTACAGCCGCAAGGGTGCACAGATCATCGGCGTGACCGAAGAGACCACCACCGGCGTGTTGCGCCTGAATGAAATGGCCGCCAAGGGCAGCCTGATGTTCCGCGCCATCAACGTCAACGACAGCGTCACCAAGAGCAAGTTCGACAACCTCTACGGCTGCCGTGAATCGCTGGTGGACTCCATCAAGCGCGCCACCGACGTGATGATCGCCGGCAAGGTGGCAGTGGTGGCCGGCTACGGCGACGTGGGCAAGGGCTCGGCCCAAGCCCTGCGCGCTTTGAGCGCCCAGGTGTGGGTCACGGAAATCGACCCCATCAACGCCCTGCAGGCCGCCATGGAAGGCTACAAGGTCGTGACCATGGAGTACGCGGGCGACAAGGCCGACATCTTCGTGTCGGCCACCGGCAACAAGAACGTCATCCGCTACGAGCACATGGCCGCCATGAAGGACGAGGCCATCGTCTGCAACATCGGTCACTTCGACAACGAGATCGACGTCGCCTCGCTCGAGAAACTGCAGTGGGACGAGATCAAGCCGCAGGTTGACCACGTCATCTTCCCCGACGGCAAGAAGATCACCCTGCTGGCCAAGGGCCGCCTCGTGAACCTGGGCTGTGCCACCGGCCATCCCTCATTCGTGATGTCCTCGTCGTTTGCCAACCAGACCATCGCCCAGATCGAGCTCTTCACCAAGAAGGAGAACTACGAGAACGGCAAGGTCTATGTGCTGCCCAAGCACCTCGACGAGAAGGTCGCCCGCCTGCACCTGAAGAAGGTCGGCGCGATGCTGACCGAACTCAGCGATGAGCAGGCCGCCTACATCGGCGTGAAGAAGGAAGGCCCCTACAAGGCCAACACCTACCGCTACTGATCGGCCCGTCCGGTACCGGGCGGTGGTCAGCCCGCCGCCCGGGCCTTCGCACATGCGAGCCGACCTCCTGCTGCTTGAGAAGGGCCTGGCCCCCAGTCGGTCGGCCGCTGCGCGGCTGATCGATCGGGGTGCCGTGCGCTGGCGCACGCCATCACTGGACTGGCAAACCCCGCGCAAGGCGGGCGACGACCTCCCACTCGGATGTGAACTGCAGTTGGTCGACGCCGCCGAAGTGCGTTGGGCTTCGCGTGCAGGGCTCAAGCTTGAAGGCGTACTCGACGCACTGGGTTTGACGGTACAAGGCGCGACGGCGCTGGACGTGGGGCAAAGCACAGGCGGCTTCACCGACGTGTTGCTGGCCCGAGGTGCCCGCCGCGTAGTGGGCGTCGACGTGGGTCACGGTCAATTGGTGACTCGCCTTCGGCAAGACCCGCGGGTGGCCGTGTACGAGGGTTTGAATGCGCGGGCGCTCTCGCGCACCGAGCTCGGCGCCGATTGCCCTGATCAAGGTTTTGAGCTCATCGTCGGCGACCTGTCCTTCATCTCCCAAACGCTTGTATGGCCGGCCCTGGTTCCGCTGCTGGCACCTCAAGGTCTGCTGCTCATGCTCGTCAAGCCCCAGTTCGAATTGCAGCCCGAGCACATCGGCAAGGGTGGCCTCGTCAAGGCCAACGCGCCCGTGGAAGAGATCCAACCCCGAATGCGCGCCACGGCCCAATCACTGAGCCTGCAGGTGGCGGCCTGGCTGGAAAGCCCGATCACCGGTGGCGACGGCAACACCGAACACTTCATCGCCTTGCGGCGTGCTGCGCCCACCTGAGTTCGCGCCGCAATCGCCTACACAGAACATCACCCCTGCATCACCATGAGCACCCACCCCGCCATCGGCCTGCCCCTTAGCCTGGAGTTCTTCCCGCCCAAGACCGAGGAAGGCGCCACCAAGCTCACCGCCGTGCGCCAGCAGCTCTACGCGCTACAGCCCGAGTTCTGCTCGGTCACCTACGGTGCGGGCGGCTCCACGCAAGACGGCACCCTGCAGACCGTGCAAGCCATCATGGCCGAAGGTCAGGAAGCCGCCCCCCACTTCAGTTGCATCGGCGCCAGTCGTGCTTCCATTCGCGACAAGCTCGCGCAATTCCAGGCGGCCGGCATCAAGCGCATCGTGGCCCTG
The DNA here is from genome assembly GCA_027487995.1 of Rubrivivax sp. Classification (GTDB taxonomy): domain Bacteria; phylum Pseudomonadota; class Gammaproteobacteria; order Burkholderiales; family Burkholderiaceae_C; genus RFTU01. Next base: position 2,208 of record JAIYCN010000363.1, read on the forward strand.
CGCGGCGACTTGCCCAGCGGCTATGGCGGCTTCGGTGAATTCCGCTACGCCAGCGACCTCGTGGCCTTCATTCGGGAGGAAACCGGCTCGCACTTCCACATCGAGGTGGGTGCCTATCCGGAAATGCACCCCCAGGCGCGCTCACCGCAGGACGACCTCACGGCCTTCGCCACCAAGGTCAAGGCGGGGGCCAATTCCGCCATCACGCAGATGTTCTTCAACACAGACGCGTACTTCCGGTTCGTTGACGAGGCCTATGCGCTGGGCGCAGACATCCACATCGTGCCGGGCATCATGCCCATCACCAACAGCAGCGGCATCATCCGCTTCGCCGACAACTGCGGCGCCGAAATCCCACGCTGGATGCGGCTTCGCCTGCAGTCCTTCGGTGACGACACGGCGAGCATCAAGGCCTTCGGCCTGGACGTCATCACCGACCTGTGCGACCAGTTGCGCACGGCAGGCGTGCCCGCCCTGCACTTCTATACGATGAACCAGAGCGCAGCGGTGCTGGAAATTTGTCAGCGCTTGGGCGGTCGATAGAAACCACTCCGCCAAACCCGAGCCGTAAGGGGTGGATGGGCGGCCGAGCCCATCCCTTCATCACCCGCTTGCTCAAGGCAAATCAGGCCTCTGCCAAACGATGCCCTCGTCGGTCACGATGACATCCAGGGGCACATCGTGCGGCTCGGGCTGCAACCACGGCACATGCCCGTGTGAATAGGCCAGGCCCACGGTCACCGGCTTGGGTCGAAGTTCAGCCAAGGTGCGGTCGTAGAAGCCACCTCCATAGCCCAGTCGATAGCCACGGGGCCCATAGCCCACGCAGGGCACCAACAGCAGCTGCGGCTCGAACTGCGGCGTGTCCTTGGGCTTGGGAATGCCATACGCATCCTCCTCCATGGGGCAACCCGGCCACCAGGCATGAAAACGAAGTTGCTTGGTTTCCCGCAGGATCACGGGCAGCCCGATGATGCGCTGGCTGTCGCTCTCGGCCCAGCGGTACAGCGCCGGCAGGGCGTCGAACTCGCCCTTGATGGGCCAATAGGCCCCGATGGCCACCTCGCTGCGCCCCAACAGCCACACCCGCAGCACTTCCTGCAACTGGTCGGCCCTGCGAGGTCGGTCCACCATGGTCTGGCGCTCCATTTGAAGCTGGCGCCGCAGCAGCGTCTTGTCGCGCGTAGGGTCGAGTTTGAAGTCCATTGGCGGTTCACCCACTTCCTCGTGCAAACTTCAGCACATGCCGTCCACCACTGAATTGTCCGCCATCGCGCGCGGTCTGCACCGCGGGGCCAATCGGGCCCTCCTCAGCATCCTGACCCTGGCGACTCTTGTCGTGGCCCCGGTTCAGGCCCAATCGACGGCCGTGACCGCCTCCGCCACGACCGACCCCACCACCTACCCCACACAAGACGCCCTCATCCAGGAGGCCCGAGACGCGCTCAAGCGCCGCGACCGTGCGCGGCTCGACAGCCTGCGACAACAGGCCCAGCGGCAGCTGCATCCACTGGCCTCCTGGGTGGACTACTGGCACATCGGCCTTCGCCTGGGTGAAGCCAACACCGCCGAGCTCGAACAGTTCTACCAGCGCTGGCCTGGCAGCTATGTGGAAGACCGCCTGCGAAACGACTGGCTGCTGGAACTGGGCCGCCGTCGCGCCTGGCAGGACTTCGCGCAGGACATGCCGCGCTTCAAGATGAACGATGACCGCGAGGTCACCTGCTATGCCCTGCTCGCCGAGCATGAACTCGGCCGCACCCAGCCCGATTTGCGGGACCGGGCCATGGCCGCGTGGATGGCCCAGCGCGAGGCCGATGACGGCTGCCGCCTGATGGGCAAGACGCTCGTGCAGGCCAAGGTGCTGGGCACCGAAGCCGTGTGGAGCAAGCTCCAGCAGGCCATCGAAGTCAACCGCCCGCGTGTGGCGCGGCAAACCGCTGAACTGTTGGGCGCGCCCGTGGAAAAGGCCGTCACCGAGATCACCGACAACCCCGTCAAGGCCCTGGACGCCAAGCGGGTGTGGCCGGCTCCGCATGCCAACGCACTGGCCGCACTGGCATTGGCGCGGCGCGCGCAGGAGTCGCCAGAAGACGCGGCCAAACGCTTGGCTGATCGCTGGGATCGCCAGATGCCCCCGGCCTGGCTGGCCTGGACCTGGGCCCAGATCGGGCGGCATGCGGGCTTCAAAGGGCAGAGTGATGCCACCCAGCACTACCGCCGCGCGTGGGAGGCGGTGGACCGCAGCGGCAAGCCCGCCGCGTGGTCTGATGAGACGCTGGCATGGGGCGTGCGCACGGCGCTGCGTTCGGGTGATGCGGTATCCAGCCGGCTGGTGCTGCGCGCGGTGGACGCCATGAGTGAACGCGAACAGAAGGATCCGTCCTGGCAGTTCTGGCGGGCCAGGGCCCTGATGCAGACCGCGCGCGACGGCATCGAGGGTGTGACCCAACGCGATGACGCCACGCAAACCCTGCGGCGCATCGCCTCGCCCCTGCACTTCTACGGCAAGCTGGCGCTGGAGGAGTTGGGGCAACCCATCGCACTGCCACCACGCCCCACCAAGCCAAGCACCAGCGAGCGCGAGGCGGCGCAGCAACATGCCGGGCTCAGCCGTGCGCTTCGCCTGTTGGCCCTGGGCGTTCGCAGTGAAGGCGTGCGGGAGTGGAATTTCAGCCTGCGCGGCATGGGTGATCGCGAGCTGTTGGCCGCCGCCGAGCGCGCCTGCGAACGCGAGGTCTGGGACCGCTGCATCAACACCAGCGACCGCACCCGCCAGGAAATCGATCTCGAGCAGCGCTTTCCCACGCCATTCCGGCGCGACGTGCTGGCCAAGACTGGAGAAATGGGCGTCGATCCGGCCTACGTCTACGGCCTCATCCGCCAGGAATCGCGCTTCATCACCGATGCCCGCTCACACGTGGGCGCCTCCGGCCTGATGCAGGTCATGCCCGCAACCGCCAAGTGGACAGCCAAACGCATCGGCCTGCCCTTCAAGCCCGAGATGATCACCGACCGCGATGCCAACCTGCGCATCGGCACGGCCTATCTGAAGATCGTGCTCGATGACTTCGGCGGCTCACAGGCCATGGCGGCTGCGGCCTACAACGCGGGGCCCAGCCGGCCGCGCCGCTGGCGCGAAGGCCCGGTCATCGAGGCTGCGGCCTGGGCCGAATCCATCCCCTTCAACGAAACGCGCGACTATGTGAAGAAGGTGCTGTCCAACGCCACCTTGTATTCCGCGCTGTTGGGCCAAGGTCAGCCGTCCTTGAAGGCGCGGCTGGCCGGCCACATCGGCCCTCGGGAATCCACCGCACCGGCACCGGACCGCGAAATTCCTTGAGATTGGCCGTGAACAACCCCCACACCTCCACCGACCCCATGGCCCACACCGCATCGCCCGACAGCGCAAACACCACGCAGCGCCCACCGCAACGCATCCTGGTGCTGGGCGGCACAGGCTTCGTCGGCCAATCCTTCTGCGAGCAGTGGAGCCGTGCCGTGAAGGGTGGCAGCACCCTCATCGTGCCCACCCGCCGCTTGTCCAACGCGCAGGCCATACGCCATCTGCCGCCCGTGGTGCCGGTGCAGGCCGATGTGCATGACGCCCAGGCCTTGCAGCAGTTGGTTCAGGGCTGCGACGCCGTGGTCAACCTCGTGGCCATCCTGCAAGGCACACCCGCGGCCTTTGAGCGGGTGCATGTCACCCTGCCCACCCAACTGGCCCAGGCCTGCCGCCAAGTCGGAGTGGCACATGTGGTGCATGTCAGTGCCCTGGGCGTGAGCGCACAGGCCCCATCGCAATACCTGCGCAGCAAGGCCGCCGGCGAGGCCGCACTGCAGGTGCTGCAGCCGGGCCTGACCATCCTGCGGCCCTCGGTGATCTTCGGCGCACGCGACCGCTTCCTCAACACCTTTGCCGATCTGCAGGCCATCGCGCCCTTCGTGCCCCTGGCAGGCGCGCATTCCCGCTTCCAACCGGTGTGGGTGGAGGATGTCGCGCGGGCCATCGTTCAAGCCCTGCTGCACCCCGGCACCACACCGCGTCTGTTCGAATGCGCAGGCCCGGAAGTCTTCACACTGGCCGAGCTGGTCCGCATGGCCGGTGAGTTGAGCGGCCACCGCCGCCCCATCGTTCCCCTGCCGGGCCCCCTGGCCACGCTGCAAGCCCTGGCCATGGAGGCTCTGCCCGGCGAGCCCCTGATGTCGCGCGACAACCTGGCCTCGATGCAGGTGCCCAACGTGGCCAGCGGCAGCCTGCCTTGCCTCCAGGACCTCGGGATGGAGCCATCTTCCCTGCGGGCCATTGGGCCCGGTTACCTCAGCGCTGGGCAGGGTTGCGCGCGTTTGGACAACTTGCGCGCCAGGGCCGGACGGCGATAGGCTATCGGGATTAGGGTGCCCAAACGGTCTGCACCCTTCATTTGAGCGGTACCCCACATCGGTCATGAGCACGCCCCCATCCAGCCGCCACCCCTGGCGCCTGTACCTGGTGGGCGGGGCCGTGCGCGACCAGCTCATGGGGCAAACACCCGGCGACCGCGATTGGGTCGTGGTCGGCGCCCGCACGCAAGACCTGGCCGCGCTGGGCTATGTCCCAGTGGGCCGTGATTTCCCTGTCTTCCTGCACCCTGAAACCCGGGAGGAAGTCGCGCTTGCGCGCACCGAGCGCAAGACCGCCCGCGGCTACCACGGCTTCGAGTTCCACGCGGACCCCGGTGTCACGTTGGAAGAAGACCTGCGTCGGCGCGATCTCACCATCAACGCCATCGCGCAGGATGAGGAGGGACACCTCATCGACCCCTGGGGCGGACAGGCCGACCTGCAGGCTGGCATCCTGCGCCATGTCAGCGAGGCCTTCGCCGAAGACCCCGTGCGCATCCTGCGCCTGTCCCGCTTCGCTGCACGTTGGCCAAGCTTCACCGTGGCCGAGGCCACCCAGGCCTTGTGCCGAACAATGGTCGACGAGGGCGAAGTCGATGCCCTCGTTCCCGAGCGCGTGTGGCAGGAAATTTCCCGCGGCCTGATGGAGCCCCGCCCCAGCCGGATGTTCAGCGTCCTTCGTGAATGCGGTGCGCTTGGCCGCCTACTGCCCGAGGTCGACCGGCTGTGGGGTGTGCCGCAACCGCCCGAACACCATCCTGAGGTCGACACCGGCGTTCATCTGATGATGGTGCTCGATGCCACCGCAGCCGAGGGTGCCCCACTGGCCGTGCGCTTTGCCGCGCTGTGCCATGACCTGGGAAAGGGCACCACGCCGCACGACCAGTGGCCGCGCCATATCGGCCACGAAGCCCGCAGCGTTCACCTGCTGCTCGGCATCTGCCAGCGGCTGCGCGTACCGCAGGACTGCCGCGAGTTGGCCGAGTTGGTAGCCCGGGAACACGGGCACATCCACGGTAGCCTCGAGTTCACGCCGGCCGCCACCGTGCGCCTGCTCGACCGGCTGGATGCATGGCGTCGGCCCGAGCGCCTGCCCCTCATCCTGCAGGCCTGCCGCTGCGATGCCCGTGGACGACTGGGGCGCGAACAGGGCGCCTACCCACAGGCCGACCGCTTGATGCAGGCCCATGCACGGGCAGCGGCAGTGGACACGACAGCCGTGGCCCAACGCGCCGCGGCAGAGGGTGCGCGCGGCCCGGAGATCGGCCAACGAATCCACCAAGCGCGCATTGAGGCCCTGTCACAGGGCTGACCGCCTCAAGCCACTCAGAACAACTTCATCAACAGGGACACCGCAAAACTCAGCACCAGGGTGGAAGCCAAAGGCAAATACCACTCGCGGCCGAACAGTCGAAACCGGAAGTCCCCCGGCAATCTACCCAAACCCAGTCGTTGCAGCAAGGGTTGCGCCCAGCTGATCAGCACCAGCGCCAAGAGGATCACGAGCATCCATCGCAGCATTTCGGCGCGTCCCTACAAGGTGTGTGACCGGTCGCCGGTCGAAAAGCCCAGCGCTTCAAAGCCCGCACCGGCAGCCACGCCCAGCACCTTGAAGAGCTCCCCCATCTCGTGCTCGGTGATCAGCCGCGCCGCCATCCCGCGACGCGCCTCGTCAAGCGCACCCATTCGGTCCACGACCCCACAGTTCATCAGGAAACGTGCCTGGCTGGTGTAGCCCAGCACCGTCAGGCCCGACGCCTGCGCAGCCAGCGCCACCCCCGTGAAGTTCACATGCGCAGTGATGTCCTTCAGGCCCACGTCGCGCAAGGGGTCGGCATCCGCTCGGTGCCCCCGGTGGCACATCAGCGTGCCACCCGTGCGCTGCGGGTGGTAGTACTCGTGCTCGGGAAAGCCGTAGTCGATGAAGAAGGCCGCACCGCGCACCATGCACTGCGCCAGGCTGCGCATGAAGGCCTCGGCCTGCGGGTGAATCTCGAGCACGGTTCCAGGAACGAATCGCTGCGCCCAGTCCGCCTGCACATCATGCTGTGGCGTCATGGCTTCGCCCATCACCGGCGGCCGCTGATCCGTAGCGCGGTCACTCCAGCAAAAACCGTCACCGGCAACCGCCACACCGCGCTCCCACCATTGCACGCCATCCCAGTGCAGCAGCGTCACCGGCAGGGCGTCCAGCATCTCGTTGGCCACCACCACCGCCTCCAGGCGCTCGGGCAGGCGGTCCAGCCATTGCACCCGGTCACCAAACCGCGCCAGTCGCTCGGACTGCCGCGCCCGCAGGGTCCCGCTCAGGTCCACGATCAGATAGCGCTCCACCGCATCGCCCAGGGTCTGCAGCAACTGCTCGGCCAAAGCACCCGACCCCGCACCGAATTCACACACGGTGGACGTTTCAGTGGCCTGCAAGGCCTGCTGGACCTGCACCGCCAAGGTCTGCCCGAACACGGGTGAGAGTTCAGGCGCGGTCACGAAGTCACTGCCACCCTGCGGCATCAGACCGAAGGGCAAGTGAGGTCCGCTGTAATAGCCCAGACCCGGCGTGTACAGGGCCGCCGACATGAAGCGATCGAAGGGCCACCAACCGCCATCGGCCGCCAAGGCCCTTTGAATGGTTTCCCGCAACGCCGCCGTGTGCGGCGCGGATAATTCAGCCTCCATCGTGGCCGGCAGCGCTTGTTGCATGAGGCCCATTGTAGGAATCACCCCCGCATGTCCACTGTTCCATCCGAGGTCTCACGCCAGACCGAGCCCACTTCGCGCCCCGTGGCCCTGGTCACGGGCGCGGCGCGGCGCATCGGGCGCGCCATCGCGGAGGAACTGGCAGCCCGCGGCTGGGCGCTGGCCCTGCACCACCGTGGCTCTGCGGCAGAAGTCCAGGCACTCCGACGCGAACTGGCGCAAGGCGGCACCCCGGTCCACGTCCTGCAGGCCGACCTTCAAAGCGAAGACCAAACCCGCCGCTTGGCCGCTGCGGTCACACAGCATTTCGGGCGTTGGGACGCCCTGGTCAACAACGCCTCGCTCTTCGAATACGACTGCGCCGCCACCTTCAGTTACACAGCCCTGGAACAGCACCTGCGCGCCAACACGGCGGCACCAGTCCTGCTGGCCCAACTGCTGCACACCCACCTGAAGACGCGTCCGGCGGCGAACGGGTGCGTGGTCAATTTGCTGGACCAGAAGCTGTGGAACCCCAACCCGGACTACCTGTCCTACACACTGAGCAAGGCCGCACTCGAGGCGGCCAATACGCTGTTGGCCCAGGCACTGGCGCCCACGGTTCGGGTGTGCGGCGTGGCCCCTGGTGTCACACTGGTCTCCGGCCCCATGACCGATCAGGGCTTTCAACAGGCCCATACGATGACGCCTTTGGGGCGATCGTCCACTCCGCAGGACATCGCCCGCGCCGTTCACTTCCTGCTGCAGTCCGGCGCCATCACCGGCACCACACTGTTGGTGGACGGTGGCCAACATCTGGCCCCACAGGCACGCGACGTTCTGTTCCTCACGCCCTCGGCCGCTGCCGAGCGCACCCCCAACTGATCACCACAAGGCATCCCATGCAAACCCTGCTGTCCCACCCCGCGCTGATGGATTGCCGCCGCCTGTTCCTGCGCAACTACGAGGTGTGGATCAACATCGGCGTGCACGATTTTGAAAAGCGCGGTGAGCAGCGCGTGCTCATCAACGTCGAGCTGTATGTCCCCATGGCGCTGTCCACACCGCAACATGACCAACTCGATGAAGTCGTGGACTACGATTTCATCCGCCGCTCCATCGCCCAACGCGTGGCCAAGGGGCATGTGCACCTGCAGGAAACGTTGGTGGACGATGTGCTGCAGCTCATGCTCGCGCATCCAAACGTTCGGGCTGCGCGGGTGAGCACCGAGAAGCCCGATGTCTATCCCGACTGCGATGCCGTGGGCGTTGAAGTCTTCGGCATGAAGGACAAGCAGTGAGCACCACCGCCGCCAAGGCCGACTTCGAGGCGAACAAGCTCAGCAAGCGCCTGCACCGTCAGGTGGGCCAGGCCATTGCCGACTTCAACATGATCGAGCCTGGCGACAAGGTGATGGTGTGCTTGTCAGGCGGCAAGGACAGCTACGCGCTGCTGGACATCCTGATGAACCTGCGCCAGCGCGCGCCCATCGAGTTCGACCTGATCGCCGTCAATCTCGACCAGAAGCAGCCGGGCTTCCCCGAACACGTGCTGCCGGAGTACCTCACCAAGGTCGGCGTGCCCTTCCACATCGAGAACCAGGACACCTACTCCATCGTCAAGCGGCTGGTGCCGGAGGGCAAGACGCTGTGCAGCCTGTGCTCGCGCCTGCGCCGGGGCATCCTCTACCGCGTGGCCAGCGAACTGGGCTGCACCAAGGTGGCCTTGGGCCACCACCGCGACGACATGGTGGTCACCTTGCTGATGAACATGTTCTTCGGCAGCAAGATGAAGGGCATGCCACCCAAGCTCGTCAGCGACAACGGGCAGCACATCATCATCCGGCCCCTGGCCTACGTGGCCGAAACCGACCTGGAGCGCTGGGCCGAGGTGCGGCAGTACCCCATCATCCCCTGCAGCCTGTGCGGCAGCCAGGAGAACCTCCAGCGGGCACAGATCAAGTCCATGATCCGCCAATGGGAAAAGCAGTATCCCGGCCGCATCGACAACATGTTCACCGCGATGGGCAGCATCGTGCCCTCGCACATGATGGACCGGAACCTTTATCCCTTCACCACCCTCCAAGCGCACGGCAGGCCCGATCCGCAAGGTGACAAGGCCTTCGACGAGGATGATGATTGCGGCAGCACAAAGCCAGGCGGCTCTGGCGTGGCCACGATCGCACTGCATGCGTTGGGATCAGGAGAGGATCAATGAAACGACGTCGTTTTGGTTTCGTGGTGACCGTCACGGCACTGGCCAGCGTGGCCGCCCTGTCGGGTTGCGCCTCGCTGAACCAATTGACCAGCGAAGTCAGCAGCTTCGGCCAATGGCCCTCAGGCCGCGCACCGGGCAGCTACTTCATAGAGCGGCTGCCCTCGCAGGCGGCGCAAACGCCTCCAGGCGGTGCCGGTCCTGCCGCGGCCACCCCCATGGAGCAGGCCGCCCATCTGGCCCTGCAGGGTGCGGGATTCAAGCAGGCGGCATCCTTGGAGTCTGCTGATGTCGTGGTGCAGATCGGTGCGCGCGTCACCCGCTACGACGTTTCGCCCTGGGCAGACCCGCTGTGGTGGCGTTGGGGCCCGCGCTATTGGCGCACCCCCGGCTGGCCCACCGGCTACCGGATCTACAGCCCGGCACCGGCCTGGCGCCAAGCCCCTCCGCCCGACCGGGAAGTGGCCCTCCTCCTGCGCGACCGTGCCACCAGCGTGCCCCTGTGGGAAGCCCGCGCACTGTCCTCTGGGCTGAGCACCGACCTGTCCGTCTTCCAGGCCATGTTCAGTGCCGCGCTGTCGGGGTTCCCCAGCGCGCAGCCTCAGCCACGCAGCGTGTCGGTCACCTTGATGCCCACCCGATGAACGGATCGCCCGGGGCCCTCACCCAGAGGACCCCGGCGTCTTGTGCACCGGCGGCGGGGGCACATACGCCTTCGTGAAGGCCTGGATCACCTCTCGAACGACCTTGCGCTGAGGGACGGGCAGCCTCATGAAGGCCGTGAACAGCTCACGGTCGGTCCAGCCGATGTCATCCTCCCAACGGGCACCCGGATCCGCAACGCCGGGCGGTTGCGCCGGGACTCCGTAGCGCAGCGTTTGCGGGTGAACGCCCAGCACCGTCGCCAGCGTGGCAAGGTTGTCACCGCGTGGTATCACCTCACCCTTGAGCCATCGGTTCACCCCCTGCAGGCTCATCCCCTTCGCACCCCAATGCGCCAAGTTGAATTGGCGCTCCAGCACGGCAGCCCTGGGTGGCCAACCTTTGGCGGCCATGGCGTCTTTGAGTCGCTTGGCGAATGCGGCCTTCTCATCCTGCATGAGTTGAAGTTACCGATTCCCCGGCTCACGGGGTTAACTGTTTTACGCATTTAAGGTTGAATGTTGAGTTCTTGTTAAGCAACTGCCACTTGAATGTTCACCCCCACGAACCAGTCAACCCCACCATCGGCCGGGGCGTCCCCCACTGCAGGCCCCATCCGCTCCAGGGCACCAATCGACCTGATCAGCCGATCAGCATGGTCCGGACTTGCATTGCTCAGCGCTGCGCTGGCTGCCTGCGCCTTGGCGTTCCCGGATCGACTGGACTTCGCGCCAGCCTGGGTGCTCATCGGTGGTCTGGTGTTCCTCGTCGCGTCAATGTCTCAAGTTCAGAGCTGGAGACGCAGGCGCCGATAATGTTGCGCCGGCCCTGCCAGGGCCTCAGGAACAAGCATGACCCTCTCAATCGTCATCATGGCCGCGGGCAAGGGCACCCGCATGAAGTCTTCGCTGCCCAAGGTTCTCCACCGTCTGGCGGGTCGGCCCCTACTGGGTCATGTCCTCACGGCCGCCTCGGCCCTGGGTGAGGACAGCAGCACCCACACCGTCGTCATCACTGGTCACGGCGCACCGGCCGTCGAAGACTTCGTCGCGCAGGCCTCTACCGGCACCCACTGCGTTCGCCAGATGCCTCAACTGGGTACGGGTCATGCCGTCCAGCAGGCCGTGCCGCTGTTGCCCGACACTGGAACCACGCTCATCCTCAACGGCGATGTGCCGCTCATTCGGCCTGAAACCGCGCAGGCCCTGGTGCGGGCCTGCGGCGGCCAGCATCTGGCCCTGCTCACCATCCGCCTGGACGACGCCACGGGTTATGGCCGCATCATGCGAGACCCATCGGGCGCCATCCGCGGCATCGTGGAGCACAAGGACGCCAGCGAAGAACAGCGGCGCGTGCGAGAGGTCTACACGGGCGTCATGGCGGCCCCCACCGCGTGGCTCAAGCGCGCCGTCATGGAGCTGAGCAACGACAACGCACAGGCCGAGTACTACCTCACCGATGTCGTGGCCCGCGCGGTGCAAGATGGTCTGGCGGTGGTGAGCAGCGAGGCTCCCAGCGAAACCGAGGTGCTGGGTGTCAACAGCCCCGCGCAACTGGCCGACCTCGAGCGGCGGCACCAACGGTCCGTGGCCGATGCGCTGTTGGAAGCCGGCGTGCGCCTGCGCGACCCGGCGCGGCTGGATGTGCGCGGCACCCTGACATGCGGCGCCGACGTGGAGATCGACGTCAACTGCATCTTTGAAGGCCATGTTCAATTGGCCGACGGTGTGCGTATCGGCAGCCACTGCGTCATCCGCGACGCCGTCATCGGAGCAGGCGCGGTCATCCACCCCTTCACCCACATCGACGGCGACGGCCAACCCGTGGTGGTCGGCCCCAGGTCCCTGATCGGGCCCTATGCGCGGCTGCGTCCCGGTGCCCAACTCGGAACCGAGGTCCACATCGGCAACTTCGTCGAGATCAAGAACAGCCAACTCGCCGATGGCGCAAAGGCCAATCACCTGGCCTACCTGGGCGACAGCACGGTGGGGCAGCGGGTGAACTTCGGCGCCGGCAGCATCACCGCCAATTACGACGGCGCCAACAAGCACCGCACCGTGATCGAAGACGACGCCCACGTGGGCAGCAATTGCGTGCTGGTGGCACCCGTCACGGTGGGCGCAGGCGCCACCATCGGCGCAGGCTCCACCATCGGCAAGAACGCCCCGGCCGGCCAGCTCACCGTGGCCCGCGCGCGCCAAACCACCCTGTCAGGCTGGACGCGCCCGGTCAAGGTCAAGAAGAGCGGCTGATCACCAGCGCGAAGTTGAGGCGGCTCAGGCCGCTTCGGCGGTTTAGGCTGCGCCGGCAGCCGCCAGTCGGTCCATGGTGTCCAGCGCCAGGCACAGGTCGTCCCAGGCCTTGGCCTTGTCCGCAGGGTTGCGCAGCAGGTAGGCCGGATGGTAGGTCACCACCACCGGCACGGTGCGTCCCTCCACCGCATTGGGCAGGTGATGCACACGCCCACGCAGGCGGCCGATCGGCTCCTCGGTCGCCAACAGTTGCTGGGCAGCGAAGCGGCCCATCGCCAACACCACACGAGGTTGCACCAAGGCCAGTTGCCGCTGCAGCACCGGCGCGCACGCGGCCAGTTCCTCGGGCTGCGGATTCCGGTTCTGCGGCGGCCGGCACTTCACCGTGTTGGTGATGAACACGCGTCGGCCAGGATCGCCCACGTCCTCCCGGCTCAAATCGATCGCCGCCAACATCCGGTCCAGCAACTGCCCAGCAGCCCCCACGAAGGGCTCGCCTTGCCGATCTTCCTGCTCACCAGGGGCTTCACCCACCACCATCCAGTGGGCCTGGGCGTGACCCACGCCAAAGACGGTCTGGCGACGCGTTTGACACAGCCCGCAGCGATTGCAGGCGGCCACCTCGGCCTGCAGCGCGGGCCAGTCCAATCCGCCAGTCTCCAGCCCGCTCATCCCCGGCCCTGGCACGCCCGCGGCCGCGGCGGGAGCCACCGCCTGCGCCGGCGGCTCCTTCTGCGTGCCCATCCCAATGGGCTGACCCCGCGCCGGGGTCCGGACCACTGGTTGCTCAGGCAGCCACTCCACCCCCATCTCGTTCAGCATCGCCCTTTCGCGGGCCGACAGGTCCTTCATGGCGTCCTCAGGGCACCTTGCATGCCATCGACCACAGCGGACTCCCGCTTCATCGCTTCCAAGCGCTGGCGCATGTCCAGGCGCATCAGCACGGCATCCTCGCGTGAACTGCGCACATTGGGGTAATAGCCTCGACGCAGGCCCGATTCCTCAAACCCATAGCGCTCATAAAGGCTGCGCGCGGCCTGGTTGCTCGCCCGCACCTCCAGCCACATCCACCACAAGGCACGCGGCACCGCCCAGCCCACCAGATCGTCCAGCAAGCGCTGCGCGTGGCCGCAGCGGCGATGCTCCGGGTGAACGGTCAGGTTGAGCAGATGAAGTTCCTCCACGCCCTCCATGGCCCAGCAATAGGCCACGAGCACATCGTCCAGCCACAAGCCCTGCGCTTGGTAACCACTCGCCAGTGAATCCACAAAATTCCCGCGACTCCACGGGAAAGGGTAGGACCCGACCTCGATGGTCATCAACTCATCCAGGTCCGTCAACTCCAGTGGTCGCAGCAGCAGTCCCGACTGAGCATGCACATTCATGCGGGTCTCCCGGGCTCAAGGGCCAGCCCATTGGACGGCACGGATTCCGCCTGCGCCCTCGCCTGCTGCTCACGCTCAACCGTCGTCAACGCCACTTGGTCGCGCACATAAAGCGGCATAACCTGTGCAGCATCCAAGCGCACCACACCTGGGTCGCGCCAGGCCATCACGGCACAGCGGCCCAAGGCATAGGCGCGGTCCACCTCGTGCGCAATCCACGCCTGCGCCAAGGGCGCCAGGGACTGCACCACATCCACCGGCATCAAATTCAAACCGGACCCCGCCATCACGGTGACCGTCGACGCCAACGCGCCTGGGGAATCATCTGCAAAGGGCACAGGCTGCAACCAATCACCCGCCACATCAGCCGGGTCCCTCACGGTGGGCCCGTACACGCCGTGCCAGCGTTGCCCGTCCCACGCACCACAACCCTCATAGACCTGCCCCATGCGCGCATCCATCGCCACTCGAACCACGCAAGCGGTCGACACCGACAACACACCCTGGCGCACAGCCTGCAGCCGGGCATCCTCGGCCACGATGCGCAGGCTGGGAATGGCCACCGACTCAAGACCCAATCCAAGCGCCAGGCCCTGCACGGCCGAACAACTGCCGCGAAGCCCGGTGAACGCACCGGGGCCTTGCCCAAACGCCAGTCCAGTCAAGTCAGACCAATCCAAGCCATGCCGTGCCAACAGTTCCCGGGCCGCCGGCAGCAAACGCATAGAGGCTCGAGGCCCGCCTTCTTCTTCATGAATGTGGATATCGACTTCCGCGTCGTCATGCGCCAGGCAAAGGGCCAGGCACAGGCGCTCGGTCGACGTGTCCAGGGCCAACAGATTCATGAAGCCAGTGTAGGACAGGCCCCCCAAAAAGCACCGGGGCCGCATCAGCGGCCCCGGAATCTCTTCAGCTACTCAGGCTCAGATCCAGCCAGCAGCGCGAATGGCCCGAATCACGTTGTCACCCAGCATCTGATGCCCATAGGGCGACGGGTGGAACCCGTCGGAGAACAACCATGTCTTCCACCAGCCCGCCGTGCGGCCAGGCGTGGCGTCCAGTGCCGCATCCGTGCAGGTGGGGAAGGTGTAGGACGGCAGGCCACTGCTGTCCCGGCCGGTCACGGGGCAGGCCGTGTCCACCGAATTGCTCAGACCAAAGGACGCCGGCGAATTCACCTGCTGGGTGAATGTGCCGTAAAAGTCGATGATGATCACCCGGGGGTCGTTGGCCGCCAGGGTCCTGAGTCGGTCATTGAAACCGGTGATCCAACTCCGGATGCCCGCCTGCAACGTCGCCGCGGCAGTGGCCCCGGCCGAAGCCGCCACGCCACCCAACACCGCCCTGAAGCGCGGGGTCAAGGTGATGTCAGGCATGTTGAGCACCACGACATTGCGTGCACCGCGGTCCAGCACCTGGGTTCGGATATCGTTGTAGAAGGTGTCGGCCAGCGCCGTGAGGTAAGCCCCTGCAGCGCGCTCGGCGCCGCCACTTTGGGTCAGCAGGCCGCCCAGGGTGGTCGGGCTGAGTTGCTGACCCAGGAAGGTTTGGAAGACCGCCGCTCCCGCTGCACCGCTGGCGGCGCCCAGATAGGCACCCACCAGATCTGCCGCGTCGTTACCGCCGCCGTCGATCAACACCAAGGCGTTGCTGAAACGGCTGGCCGGCGCCGCGGCCATCTGCGTGCCCACGCGGATCGGGCTGGCCGCGCCACCCTGCGCCACACCGGCCACGATGCGGCCGCCACCAATGGCGTAGTTGCTGCAGGCGGTGTTGCTGTTGGCCGCGAAGCCAGCGCCAGTGGAGGTGTAGGCATTGCATTGGCCGGAACCGGGTACGCCCGCAGCATCACCCACAAATTGCGTCCACAGTGGGTAGCCCTTGGGATCGCCGGCCTTCTGAATCGTGAACTTCAGGCCAAAGGTTCCCACGTCGGCCAGGCTGTCGCCAAACACGACGACGGACTTGACCTCCGGTCCGCTGGAGCCACCGCCGCACGCGGCCAGCATCACGGCGGCCGCCAGGGCGGCCAATCGGTTGCGCATCAATCTCATCATCAGTCTCCGGTCAGAGAAATGTCATCAATGACCGTGACTGTACGCAGGGCACACCGCCCCGAGACCGAGGGGTTTCCCGCTGAGTTGGGTTTGACTAGAACGGATTGCGCACAGCGCGCGATGCGGCAATCTGCCCCAGACGTGCCTGCAGTGCAGGACCGAAGAGCTTGTCGGTCGCGTAGCCCCACGTTCCAATGTCGGCGCCTTCGACCAGCGTATCCGTGCCGCAGTTCGGGGGTAGCGCACCAGCCCTGCACATCGGCGTCGTGAGGTTGTTGAATCCGAAGAAGGTGTTGAACGGCGGTTGGATGTCACGCACCATCTGGTCCGACGAAACAAGACCGATGAGGCGGCCATCGTTGATGATGGTCACGCGCAGGCCCGCGTTGAACGAGTCGGTGAGCTCGGAAAGGAACTTGGCCCTCGTGGGCATGCCGGAGGGCTCGGGCTTGGCCGCAGTCTCGGCGGCGCCGAAGGGCGCCAGGCCCAAATCCGGCGCTGACACCAACAGCACAGCGGGACCCGACCGTGCCACCCGGTTGACCTGCAGACCCAAGGCCACGCCGCGGGCACGTGCCTCGGCCTTCAACACGTCCTGGCTGCGTGCGGGGTACTGCGCGTACAACTCCAGCACGTCATTCAGCCCGAAATACATCGTGAGGATCTGCGTTTCGCTGAAGGCACCTGCGGCCAAAGCGCGGTCGATCTGTGCGCCCACGTCGGCGGCCTTCGCACCAGGCTGCGCGTACATCTGCGCCGCGGTCACGGCCACCGCATTCGGGTTGCACTGCGCAAACGTCAGGCCAAACACCGTGGCCACGCTCTGCACCCACAAGGGTTGCGTCACGCAATCAATCGTCGATGTGCCGGGAGCAAAGGCATTGACGCCGTACTTGCGACCATCGGGCAGCAACACGCTCAACTCATCGCCCAGCACCATCATGCGATCAGGCTTGAATGCCTGGATGGCGCCCGTGGCGCTTCCACCGCACGCGCTCATCAGGGCCGCCAAGCCCAACGCGACCACGGCTGAAGCCAAGCCTGTCCACCCGCGCCGCATCGACGCTCCACCCGAAACCATCATCTCAGCTCCATCAATCAATCTGCAGCCGCCCTCAACAGTCGATCCCGAACGCCGTCCCAAGTCGGGTCCGCAGGCGGTGCCTCCACCCATATCACGCCGCCCCCCAGGGCCTGCACCTGGTCATCCAACTCACGAAGACCCGCAAACAGATCGTGTGCCGCCGTGATCGGATCAGCAGGCATGCGCCGCCACACCACCCAAGAAGCGTCAGTCGACCCGGGGATCTGCGGTCGCTCTGCGGAATATAGCGCCAGCGCTCCACCGGTCGGGCCGTGCTGCACACGCTCAGCCAAAGCGTCAGGCAGCGCATCAGCCCGCATCAACCGAACAGGCGATGAAGGCGCGTAATGCGAGGCCAAGGTCCCCGAGGCCCGCGGGGCGGCCGCATCACGGTCGAGCAGGGCCTGTCCCAGCACCGCCTCCAATGCGGCCCGGGCCAAGGTACCGGGGCGCAGCAGCACCGGCACACCCCGTGTGCAATCGACGATCGCGGATTCGATGCCCTCCTGGCAGACACCCCCATCGAGCACCGGGATGGCCTCACCAAACTCCGCCCGGACGTGATCTGCCCGTGTGGGACTGACGCGGCCAAAGCGGTTGGCGCTGGGCGCTGCCACACCCGGCACACCCAGTTCGCGGCAGGACTTCAACAACGCACGCGCCACCGGATGCGAAGGACAGCGCAGTCCAATGCTGGCCTGTCCGCCTGCGCAGGCGGTGGCCACCTCCGGCCTGCGCGGCACGATCACCGTCACCGGCCCTGGCCAGAAGGCCGTCATCAGGCGCTGCGCCACATCCGGAATATCGATTGCAAACGCAGAAGCGCCAGCCTCATCGAGCACATGAACGATCAGGGGATGATCGGCCGGGCGGCCCTTGGCGGCAAAGATCTGGGCCACCGCCGCATCATCATCGGCCCTGGCGCCGAGCCCATACACCGTTTCGGTGGGAAAGGCCACCAATCCGCCCAGTGCCAGCCGCTGCGCGGCCTCCCGCACGGCGGGCTGGTCAATCGAAGGATCCGGACGGTTCATTCAGCAGGGCGTGCTGGGGCCGCCTCAGAACCCGGGCAGGCCCAGGCACTCGCAAACCTGAAGTGCCATGGCGCGTGCCGCTGCCCCATCGGCCGCCGTCACCGTGATGTGGCCCATCTTGCGCCCACGGCGCGCGCTGACCTTGCCGTACAGGTGCAGATGAACTCCGGGCAACGCCAACACTTGGGCCCACGGCGGCGTGCGCGCTGTGCCCGCCTCATCGAACCACACGTCGCCCAGCAGATTGATCATCACGGCCGGGGCCAGCAGCGTGGGCTGCACCAGGGGCAAGCCCGCCAGTGTGCGCACCTGCAGGTCGAACTGCGACACGTCGCAGGCATCGATGGTGTAGTGGCCGGAATTGTGGGGCCGAGGTGCCATCTCGTTGGCCATCAGGCGGCCATCAGACAACACGAAGAACTCCACGCACAAGACACCCACATAGCCCAAGGACGAAGCCAGCTCGCGCGCGGCCTGCACCGCCTGGTCCTGAATGGACTGGGGCACATTCGGCGGGGGCACTTGCGTGATGGCCAGAATGCCATCGCGGTGCATGTTCTCCTGCACCGGGAAATTCACGATGTCACCCTGGGCGTTGCGGGCCAGCACCACGCTGATTTCACGCTCCAGTGGCAGCAAGGCCTCCAGCACGCAGGGCGCCTGCTTCAGCGTCTGCCAAGCGGCGGTCAACTCAGCGCGGTCGGCAACGCGAATCTGGCCCTTACCGTCATAGCCCAGCCGCGAGGTCTTGAGAATTCCGGGCAGCAGCGCTTCGGGCACAGCCTCCAGCTGTTCAGCCGTCTCGATCACCGCGTGCGGTGCGCACGGCACGCCACACCGGGCGAACTGCGCCTTCTCCATGGCGCGGTCCTGGCAGATGGCCACCGCATCGGCGGCCGGGGCCACCGGGCGCTGCGCTCCCAGGGTCACAAGGGCGGCCGCGGGCACGTTTTCGAATTCGGTGGTGATGGCCGAACTGCGCTGCATCAGTTGCGCCAGCCCTTGTTCGTCGAGGTAGTCAGCCTGGATGTGGTACGGCGACACCAGGCCCGCCGGGCTGGTGGGGTCCGGGTCGAGCACGGCGGTGAGATAGCCCATGCGCTGCGCGGCCTGCACGAACATGCGGCCCAACTGGCCCCCACCCATCACGCCCAAGGTGGCCGGCCGGCCATCGGCGCTGGTGGTGCCGGGCAAGACCGGTCGGCGGCTCATTTCAGTTGCTCCGTCATCGCGCGTGCCGCTTCGGTTTGGCGCTGGCGGTAGGCGTCCAACTGGGCACGCAAGGCGGGTTGCTCATTGGCCAGCATCGCCACCGCAAAGAGCGCGGCATTGGCCGCACCCGCCATGCCAATGGCGAAGGTTGCCACCGGAATCCCCTTGGGCATCTGCACAATCGAGTGCAGGGAATCAACACCTTGCAGATGCCGGCTCGCCACCGGCACGCCCAACACCGGCACGGTCGTCTTGGCAGCGAGCATGCCCGGCAGATGCGCGGCACCGCCGGCACCCGCAATGATCGCCTTGAGCCCACGGGCGGCGGCCGTTTCGGCGTAAGCGAACATCTCATCGGGCATGCGGTGGGCCGAGACGACACGGGCCTCAAAGGGCACGCCGAACTCGGCGAGAATGGCGGTGGCCTGCTGAAGGGTCTCCCAGTCGCTGCTGGACCCCATCACCACGCCCACCACGGCAGGGGTGTTCGACACCGTCATCTCCGAAGGCTGGCAAAACCGGGATTTTAGGTGGCTGGCCTGAATGCCCTGCTTAGGCCGTCTTCATCAGGGACTGCCGTACCGCCACAACCGAACCGCGTGCCCGCATGATCGACATCACCCTGCAGAATTTCGAAGCTGAACTCATCCACGGCTCCGTGGCGCAACCCGTGCTGCTGGACATCTGGGCGCCCTGGTGCGGCCCCTGCCGCACGCTGGGCCCGATGCTCGAGAAACTGGAGGTGGCCTACGCCGGGCGCTTCAAGCTGGCCAAACTCAACAGTGACGACCAGCCGCAGATTGCTGCGCAACTCAGCCAGATGTTCGGCGTGCGTTCCATCCCCTTCTGCGTGATGTTCAGCGAGGGACAACCGGTCGATGGCTTCGTGGGTGCCCTGCCCGAGTCGCAGATCCGCGAATTCCTCGACAAGCATGTGCCCTCGCCCGACGAACTGGAAGCCCAGGCCGAGGCAGACGAGGCCGAGGCCCTGTTGGAAGAAGGCGATGCCGACGCCGCACTTCAGAAGCTGATGGCCGCGGTGCAGGCCGACCCCAACAACGACGTCGCGCGGTTTGACCTCATCAAGCTCCTGCTCGAATCCGGTGACGCCGCCAGTGCGCGCCAGGTGTTCGAACCGGTGGCCGGCCGCTATGGGCTGGATGCACGCCTGGTGGCCGCAGGGCACTGGATCACCGCTTCGGAAAAGGCCCCCACATCACGCAGCGAAGAAGCGCTGCAAGCCGCCATTGCGGCGAACCGGCGTGATTTCGACGCACGCTTCGAACTGGCGCAAGGCCACTTCGCTGCCGGCCGCTTCACACAGGCCATGGATGAGCTGTTGGAGATCATCATGCGCGACAAGGCCTGGAACGAGGAGTTGGCGCGCAAGACCTATGTGGCCATCCTCGAGATCATCACCAAGCCGCAGCCCAAGCCCACAGCAGCCGAGCCTGGCGGCGGCAAGGGCGCGCTGGAACTCACCGGCAAGGCCACCGTGCCCACCGGCGACCCCGTGGTGGATCAGTACCGGCGCAAGCTCAGCATGGCCCTGTTCTGAAAAACGGGGTCAGAGTCAATTTTTTTGCGAACAAAGGCCCACACCGCGCCTAGGCCGTGAGCCGGTCCAGCGCCTCGCGATACTTCTGCGCCGTGCGCGCCACCACTTCGGCCGGCAAGGCCGGTGCCGGGGCCTGCTTGTTCCAGGGCGCACCATCCACCGTGGCCTGCTCCAACCAGTCGCGCACGAACTGCTTGTCATAACTCGGCGGGTTGGCGCCTTCGGCATAGCTCTCCACCGGCCAATAGCGTGACGAATCAGGCGTCAGCACCTCGTCCATCAGCGTGAGCGTGCCCGCTTCGTCCAGGCCGAATTCGAACTTGGTGTCGGCGATGATGATGCCCTTGGTCAGGGCGTAGTCGGCCGCCTCACGGTACAGGCGAATCGACACCTCGCGCACCTGTTCGGCCAGCGGGCGCCCGATGATCTGCACCATGCGCTCGAAGGAAATGTTCTCATCGTGCTCGCCCATCTCGGCCTTGGTGGCCGGCGTGAAGATGGGTTCGGGCAACTTCTGGGCATTGCGCAGCCCCGGTGGCAGCGCCACGCCGCACACCGCCTGGTTCTCCTGGTACTCCTTCCAACCACTGCCGGCCAGGTAGCCGCGCACCACGGCCTCGACGGGCAGGGGCTTCAGGCGCTTGACCAGCATCGAGCGCCCCACCACCTGCGCGCGCTCGTCCGCACCCACCACCGACACCGGGTCTTCACCGGTGAGATGGTGGGGCACCACGTGGCCCAAGCGGTCGAACCAGAACAGGGCCATGCGCGTGAGCAATTCGCCCTTGCCCGGAATCGGCTCTCCCATCACCACATCGAAGGCCGAGAGGCGGTCACTGGCCACCATCAAGATGCGGTCGTCGCCCACTGCGTAGTTGTCGCGAACCTTTCCGCGGGCCAGCAGCGGCAGGGAGGTGATCGACGATTCCAGGAGCGCGCCCATGGCGCCTGCGGGGGATGAAGAAGTCACGGGAAACGTTCCGGTTGGGGCCGGTGCACCCACCGGCCCGGTGTATCAGTGCACGGGCAGCCCGGGATTTTAGGTGGGCACATCGCCCGGCCGGAAACCCCCGTACTGCGCCATGAAGCGCGCCTTGCCTTCGGCCTCGAATGCGGCCTCGCTCCACGGGCCCGGGCCCAGCCGGTCCACGAACGCCGCACGGAAGCGGTACACCCAGGCCGGCTCGGGTGCCGCATCGGCGCTGCCCGCGTGCACCATCACCTGCACCCGCTCATACTCCGACCCCTCGAAGGCGTCGAGCCTGGCCCACTCCTGCGCGGTGATGCCCCGGTAAAGCACCCCGCGCAAGGCCGCAGCGCCAAAGCGCGCGACGATTCCCGGGTACTCCTGGCCTCGCACCGGGTGGCGCTCATACCCCTCGAGCCACGCCGCCTCAAACGCCAACCCCACGGGGCGCCCGCACACCCGAGCCATGATCTCGGGCCACATGAGCGACCCGTAGGTGAAGCAGGCCGAAGGTGATGCGTCGGCCGCGTTGGCCGCGTTGGCCGCCGAGACGCCGGTGGCGCTCAGTGCACCACCTGGTTGAGTTCACCGCGCTGGTAGGCCGCGGCCATGTCGTGCAGGCTGCGGCCTTGGATCTTCGCGGCCTGGCCTTCACAACCGAATTGCAGATAGCGCGCCTTGCACACCTGCATCGCCGCTTCGCGGGCGGGCTTGAGCCACTCGCGGGCGTCGAACTTGTCGGGGTTCTCGGCCAGGAACTTGCGCACCGCGCCCGTCATCGCCAGGCGGATGTCGGTGTCGATGTTGATCTTGCGCACGCCGTGCTTGATGGCTTCCTGGATTTCCTCGATGGGAACGCCGTAGGTCTCCTTCATCTTGCCGCCGTACTGGTTGATGATGGCCAGCAGTTCGGGCGGCACGGAAGACGAACCATGCATCACCAGGTGCGTATTCGGGATGCGCGCGTGGATCTCCTTGACGCGGGAAATCGCCAAGATGTCACCCGTGGGCTTGCGGCTGAACTTGTAGGCCCCGTGGCTGGTGCCGATGGCAATGGCCAGCGCATCCAACTGCGTGGCCTTCACGAACACGGCGGCTTCCTCCGGGTCCGTCAGCATTTGGCTGTGGTCCAGCTTGCCCACCGCGCCAATGCCGTCTTCCTCGCCCGCGTCCCCCGTTTCCAGGTTGCCCAGGCAGCCCAGTTCACCCTCCACGGTGACGCCGACCGCATGGGCCATCTGCACCACCTTGCGGGTCACCTCCACGTTGTAGTCGAAGGAGGCCGGCGTCTTGCCGTCTTCCATGAGCGAGCCGTCCATCATCACCGAGCCGAAGCCCAGGTCAATGGCGCCCTGACACACCTTGGGGCTGGTGCCGTGGTCCTGGTGCATCACCAGCGGAATGTGCGGATAGGCCTCCATGGCGGCCTGGATCAGGTGCTTGATGAAGCTCTCGCCGGCATACTTGCGCGCACCCGCGCTGGCCTGCAGGATGACCGGCGCCCCCACCTCGGCGGCAGCGCCCATCACGGCCTGCACCTGCTCCAGGTTGTTGACGTTGAACGCCGGAATGCCATAGCCGTTTTCGGCGGCATGGTCGAGCAGTTGGCGCATGGAAACGAGGGGCATGGAAATCTCCGATGTAACCGTGGTGTAACTCACCCGATTCTACGGATGGCCGTCGCTTGAAATCCTGACAGCGCCCGCGTCACACCTGAACAAGGGGGCCCCTGGGGCCTGACTTGGCACCGCCTGCGACGCCGCCGCGCTCAGCCCCCCACGCGGGAAACCTTGAGCATGTTCGTACCGCCCGGATATCCCATGGGCTCGCCACAGGTGATGGCGTAGGTGTCGCCAGGCTTGAGCACACCGCGGTCGATCAGCAGGGTCTCGGCCTGGCTGAGCGCGGCGTCGCGGTCGGACATGTGCGGCATCAGCATGGGCCGCACGTTGCGGTACAGCGCCATGCGGCGCTGGCTCACCGGCTGGGAGGTCAGTCCGAAGATGGGCACGTCGATGCGGTGACGGCTCATCCACAGCGCAGTGGAGCCGGATTCGGTCAGCGCAATGATGGCCTTGCAGCCCAGGTGGTGTGCGGTGAACAGCGCACCCATGGCGATGCTCTGGTCGATGCGGCCAAAACGCCGGTCGGCCATGTCGGCGTCTAGGTGCATCTCCTCGGCCTTTTCAGCCGCCATGCAGATGGCCGACATGGCCTCCACGGTCTCCACCGGGTACTTGCCCGCAGCCGTCTCCGCGCTCAGCATCACCGCGTCGGTGCCGTCCAGCACCGCATTGGCCACGTCACTCACTTCCGCGCGCGTGGGCACGGGGTTCGTGATCATGCTTTCCATCATCTGGGTGGCCGTGATCACCACCTTGTCCATCTCCCGGGCCAGCCGGATCATGCGCTTTTGCAGCGCGGGCACCGCGGCGTTGCCCACCTCCACCGCCAG